>CAMLER010000021.1 GCA_946478915.1 uncultured Chryseolinea sp. | reverse complement strand
GGCATTATTTTGCAATTCGCAATTTTGTTTTACCTCATTTTGGCCATGAAACGGGCATATGGCGATACCTGGGGGACGACAATTGCGAAATTTGTTTCATTTACTGTCGTTTTTGGAATTTGTATATTGGCTGGGCTGTTAATTAATCTATTAATTACACTAATGTTGATTTGATGGTGTTGAATGCACAAGTGCCGTTGGCAGAGCGTATGCGTCCAAAGAAGATGGATGAATTAGTGGGCCAGGAGCACTTGACGGGCCCGAGGGGAGTTATTAGGATGGCCATCCAAGCCGGCAACATACCTTCGATGATATTGTGGGGCCCTCCTGGCGTTGGAAAGACCACTATTGCGAATATCATAGCAAATGAGGTTAGGAAACCATTTTACACGTTAAGCGCGATCAGCTCCGGCGTTAAAGATATCCGTGAGGTTATCGATAAAGCAAAATCATCGCCGAGGTCTATTCTTTTTATAGATGAAATTCACCGTTTCAATAAGGGCCAGCAGGACGCTTTGCTGGGCGCAGTTGAAAAAGGGATAATAACGCTAATAGGCGCCACTACCGAGAACCCTTCCTTTGAGGTAAATGCTGCCCTCCTTTCGCGATGCCAGGTATATATCCTGAAAGCCCTGGGTGAAGAACAGCTTCTCAAAATGATTAATCAGGCGCTTCAAATGGATGAAGAGCTTAAGAGGCGTAAGATTACTATCCTGGAACACCAGGCACTTTTAAATATCTCCGGCGGCGATGGCCGAAAGCTTCTCAACCTTGTTGAATTGATCAGCGATGCATTGCAGGGCGATATCGAGATTACGGATAAGCTTGTTATGGAACTTGCCCAGAAGCACATCGCAATTTATGATAAGAGCGGGGAGCAACATTATGACATCATTTCTGCGTTTATAAAATCAATACGCGGGAGCGATCCTAATGCAGCTGTATATTATCTGGCAAGAATGGTCGAAGGTGGTGAGGATGTTAAGTTTATCGCCCGCCGGATGGTCATTCTGGCATCCGAGGATATAGGCAACGCCAACCCTACTGCACTGGTGATGGCAACCAATACATTCCAGGCTGTGGACGTGATCGGTTATCCCGAAGCAAGAATAATCTTAGCCCAATGTGCGGTGTATTTGGCAGCATCGGCCAAAAGCAACGCAAGTTATATGGCCATTGAAGAAGCTCTGTCAACTATTCGCGAAACCGGCGACCTTCCCGTACCGTTGTCAATAAGAA
This sequence comes from uncultured Chryseolinea sp., assembly GCA_946478915.1. The sequence goes on along the minus strand of CAMLER010000021.1, from coordinate 15,977 downwards.
ATGCCCCTACTAAACTGATGAAGAAGTTAGATTATGGGAAGGGTTACCAGTACGCACATAGCTATGAAGGAAATTTTGTTAACATGGAATTCTTGCCGGATAAGATTAAAGGAACAAAATTTTATGAGCCGGGCAACAATGCCCGGGAGGAGGAGTTAAGGAAATACCTTAGGTCACTGTGGAAAGATAAATATGGTTATTAGCGAGTATGCATCAACAGAACATAATTTTTGAATCGTCGCCGGGGTATATAGTCGTTTGTATTGTTGTGGCATTGGGTTTTGCTTTGCTCCTGTACAAGACCAAGCATCCCTGGAGCAAGACATGGAATCGCATCCTCTTCGGAATGCGCGCACTGCTAGCGTTCCTTCTTGCTTTCCTTTTGTTAGGGCCGATTGTCAAACAGATCAATAATATTTTTGAGAAGCCTTTCTTCGTAGTCTTGTACGATAATTCCGTTTCTGTTCGCGAGGCGGTGGACTCTACCATACGCACTAAGCTGGAAACAGAAGTCAACGAACTTTCGGCGATACTGCGCGATCAGGGATATGAAGTGAAAATAAATAATCTTGAAGGTGAAGAGATTGAAGCGCCCGACTTTCAGGGCGAGCGTTCCGACATAACAGGCGCTTTAAAAAGAATTGCTAACCGTTACGAAGGAAGCAGGATTGGCGGTGTTGCGTTGATCAGCGATGGTATTTATAACTCCGGCATTTCACCACTTTATTCTGCCTACAATTTCCCGGTGCATACCATTGGAATAGGAGATACCATGCAACACATCGATGTGGCCATTAAAAATGTCTCTTATAATAAGATCGCTTACCAAGGCAATAAATTTCCTTTGCGTGTAGAGGTGGTTGTAAAAAATCTTCGGGATTCGCCCATTAGCGCAACCGTTGTGCAGCGTGGAAAGGTGGTCGACAAGCAAACAAAAGTTTCTAAGGATAATCAGCTTTTAGTTTTTGATTTTCAGCCGCTGGCGTCTGAGCAGGGAATACAGAAAGTGGATATTCAACTGGATGTGAAAGATGGAGAGTACAACACACAAAACAACCGGGCATCGGTGTTTGTAGAGGTTGTCGAGGGTAAGAAGAAAATTCTTGTGATTGCATCAGCGCCCCATCCGGATGTCAAAGCGCTTCGCGAAGTAGTTGAAAAGAATTCAAATTACGAGTTTTTGTTGTATACCCCTACCGTTGATAAGGCGCAAAAAGAATGGCGGCCTGAAGAGGTGGATCTGGCAATTTTTTACCAGTCGCCCGACCTTCGGGGGAGGACCAGTGCGCTATTTGAAAAATTCGCTTCCAGCAAAACATCTTTGCTGTTGATCCTTGGACAGAATTCCGACTTGCGCCTCATTGAAAAGAGAAATATGCCCGTTAAATTTGATGGAGCGCCAAAGGATTTCGATGAGGTCACTCCTGTTATCAATGCTTCATTCTCAAATTTCATTGTGTCACCTGAGACCAATACTATGCTGGTTGATTATCCGCCGGTTTCAGTGCATTTCGGCAAAGTGAGCGTTTCCCTTGGTGCTTCGCCGCTGCTTTTTCAACGTGTCGGAAGCATATCCACTGAAAAGCCATTGCTGGCCGTTACACAGCAGGAAGACCGGAAGATCGGAATTATGTTGGGTGAAGGTATATGGCGATGGAAACTTAACGAATATGACAGAACAGAAGGATCGGCTGCATTCGACGAACTGTTTGGTAAGCTGATCCAGTACCTCAGCACATCTGACGATAAACGGAAGTTTCGGAGTTATCCGATTCAGCAGGAATTTTCGGATAGCGAACCCGTTATTTTTGAGAGCCAGGTTTATAATTCGATTTTTGAACCGGTGTTCGGGAATTCCATTGGACTTGAGATCATAGACGAGCAGGGGAAAAAACGTAATTATTCATATACTACCAGTCCTGGTAACAGTCGCTATCAAATTGGAGATCTGACAGAAGGTGTATATCGTTACCGCGCAAGAACAACACTCGAACAAAAGCCTGAGGAGGTGCGAGGAGAATTTGCGGTGGTGAAAAGACAGACGGAGCTGCAGAACCTTACTGCAGATTTTGATCTGTTGAAAGCATTGTCAAGGAATACAGGTGGAAGATTTTATGATGCTTCGAACGTGGATGCGCTGAAAGGAGAGTTGCAGAAGGCGAAAGCGCAGACCGTTATTCATTCTGAAGAAAGTTATGACACGTTGATTAATTTGAAGTGGGTTTTTCTGGTGTTATTGTTATTGGCAACTTTTGAGTGGACGTTCAGGAAGTATTTTGGGAGTTATTGAGATTATTTTTTCATAACCTAAGATCAGCAGTTTTTAACCATCCAAAACGGGGTATTATCAACCCTGAAAAGCCTTGCGCAAGGTAGAAATCCACTGATGCTCATTGATATGATCAATCATCAGATCGTATTGAAAATTTTTTGAAACTGAAATTAACACGAGGCTCCGATGGAGCCTGGGTGCAGCCGGTCGTGTTGTGCTACAAACAGGATGCTCCTAGCGGAGCAACGTGCGGCCGAACGGTTTGAATGCACCTGGATTGTGTACTTCACGCTGACTAAAAAATGTTTTCGTTATTAGCCTTTAGAGTACAGTAGTGATCATCCATTGCTACCTTTTTGCTCTTATCTAATCCTCTCGTCTAAGATTTGAAATTAACACGAGCCTCCGATGGAGCCGGAGTTCTGCGGTCGTGTTGTGCCACCATCAGGGTGCTCCTAGCGGAGCCGCGTGCGGCGAAGGGTTTGAATGCACTTTGAATTCTGTACTTCATAATTATATATACAATCGTTTCGTTGCAGTCGTTTAGAGCTCTATACTTCTCATCCACTGCACCAGTGGCATATTTGCTCTATATATAATCCTGTTGTTCATGATTTGAAAATTAACACTTGTACCGCGTTCTCATAGTGCGACAAACAGGGCAACGTGCGGCCGAACGTTTTGCTGCACCTACGAGATTAGCAATCTGTGACTGATGCGTAAACACGTTCTACTAAAACAAGAAAGGCTGCTTTAAGAGGCAGCCTTTCCTATTGTACGTTCAAATATTGTTATCCGTTCATGGAGATAAGAAACTCTTCGTTGTTTCGTGTCCCTTTCATCTTATTTTGTAGGAATTCCATAGCTTCAATGGAATTCATATCTGCCATAAATTTCCTTAGTATCCACACACGCTGGAGCTCGTCTTCTCGCAACAGCAAATCCTCGCGACGGGTACCCGATGCAGGCACATCCATCGCAGGATACACGCGGCGGTTAGACAGTTTTCTGTCAAGCTGCAACTCCATATTACCAGTACCCTTAAACTCTTCGAAGATAACTTCATCCATCTTCGATCCGGTGTCGATAAGCGCCGTTGCAATGATAGTTAATGATCCTCCATTTTCAATTTTCCTCGCGGCGCCAAAAAAGCGTTTAGGCTTGTGCAATGCGTTGGCATCCACACCACCGGAAAGAATCTTACCTGACGACGGAACAACGGTGTTGTATGCCCTGGCAAGACGAGTAAGAGAGTCGAGCAGGATCACAACGTCATGACCACACTCAGTCATGCGTTTAGCCTTTTCTAGTACAATACTTGCCACCTTTACGTGACGTTCAGCTTGCTCATCAAAGGTAGAAGCAACAACTTCTGCGTTTACGCTTCTTGCCATGTCGGTTACTTCTTCCGGACGTTCATCTATCAGCAATACGATCAGGTATACTTCAGGGTGATTGGTAGCGATTGCATTTGCAATGTTCTTTAACAAAACAGTCTTACCTGTCTTTGGCTGAGCGACAATCATTCCCCGCTGACCCTTACCAATAGGTGCGAACAAATCAAGAATTCGAGTCGACAAATTATCCGGCGTTGTGCTAAGCTTTAATTTTTCATTGGGGAACAACGGTGTAAGATATTCAAATGCAACCCGGTCACGAATTTCTTCAGTAGTCTTACCGTTAACTGACTCGACTTTTAGCAGCGCAAAATATTTTTCCCCTTCCTTCGGCGGACGAATATATCCTTTAACCGTGTCACCCGTCTTCAAACCAAACAGTTTGATTTGTGAGGGGGATACATAAATATCATCCGGACTGGCCAGGTAGTTGTAATCTGATGAACGAAGAAACCCATAGCCATCTTGCATGATTTCTAATACGCCTTCATTGCTGATCGCGCCATCAAATTCTCGAATCGCCTGGCGAAATTGATGCGACTTATCCTCACGGGGTTCGTTCCGCGCTGGCCTAACTTGTTCCTCCGTGGTTGTCGGCAAGCCGGCATCGGGTTCGGAACTAAATGTGGGCGGTGTGCTATCAAAATTAATATCTATGGAGTCGAGAAGTTCGTCGGAGGAAAAATCAGATTCAGGTTTTGGGGCGGGAGGAGGAGGAGTCGGTGCTACATTTTCGCGGCGTCGGGGCCTTAATTTTCGCTCCGGCTCCGCTGGCATTTCTTTGGTTGCAGTTTCGGTGACTTGAGCTTTCGAGGCAGATTCGCCAGCAACTGCCTGCTGATCGAGTATCTTGTATATAAGGTCTTGTTTGGCAAGCTTCTTGGCGTTTTTCACGCCCATATCCTCCGCAATTTCCTTCAATTCAGAAAGAAGTCTGACATTCAGATCGTCAATAGTGTACATGGTTGGTTAAAAATGGTTGGAATTAAAAAGATGTATGTTGAATAAAATTGATTAGTAATCAGCTATGCTGAGATTAGATCATGAGAACAACTAAAAGAAAACAAAAGACGAAAAATAAAATTCGGATTTATATTCAGAGGCTCGGGACAAAGCCGTATGACCTTGCAATTATAGCCGAAATTTAAATTATTATCAAATCATTGAAATAATTTATTGACCTCTGAACGCCGGAAAACCCCTAAAAAACCTAATTTTAGGCACTTCTAACCACAGGACATGCTACAAGTATCTTTTATACGCGAACAGAGGGATCAGGTTATCAATGGACTTCGCAAAAGAAATTTCAAGGAAGCCGAAAGTCTGGTCGATCAAATATTGGAGAAGGATACCCAAAGAAAGGAAACACAAAGGCAACTCGACGATAGAAAGGCAAAAGCTAACGTTGACGCGAAGAAGATCGGTGAATTAATCAGAGAAAAGAAGAACGACGAGGCAAATACCCTTCGAGGTATTATTGCAGAGGCGAAGGATGTTACTAAACAATTTGAAGCATCTTTGGCCGATCTCGAACGCGAGCTGGTGGATCTTCTTTACAAACTCCCAAATGTCCCTCACGAGAAGGTGCCGGCCGGGGTCGGTGCTGATGATAACATCACTGTTCATGAACACGGCGCTGTCCCAAAACTTCCTGCAGATGCCGCTCCGCATTGGGACCTCATCAAGAAGTATGACATAATTGATTTCGATCTGGGAAACAAAATCTCTGGCGCAGGTTTCCCGGTGTATAAAGGAAAAGGTGCGAAGTTACAACGGGCCTTGATCAACTTCTTTTTAGATGAAGCTGAGAAGAAGGGATATCGTGAAATGCAGCCGCCAATCGTCGTCAACGAGGCTTCCGGATACGGTACCGGACAACTTCCTGATAAGGAGGGGCAAATGTATTTTATCCAGGAAGACCGGTTGTACCTTATTCCAACTGCCGAGGTTCCGCTTACAAATTTGTATCGGGATGTTATTATTAACGAACAGGACCTTCCAATAAAAAATGCCGGATATACACCTTGCTTTCGCCGCGAAGCGGGAAGCTGGGGGGCGCATGTTCGCGGACTGAATCGCCTTCATCAATTTGATAAAGTTGAAATTGTCCACATAACAAAACCTGAGGACTCGTATGCTGCACTTGATGCTATGTGCGCTTACGTCCAAACTCTTCTGGAGAAATTGGAATTACCCTACCGCAAGCTATTGCTGTGTGGTGGTGATATGGGTTTCAACGCTGCAATGACCTACGACATGGAGGTTTATGCTGGCGCGCAACATCGATGGCTGGAGGTCAGCTCGGTAAGCAACTTCGAAACTTTTCAAGCAAACAGATTGAAACTCCGCTACAAGAACAGGGAGAACAGGATCCAGCTACTGCATACCTTGAACGGCAGCGCCCTGGCTTTGCCACGCATCGTAGCGGCTATTCTTGAAAATAACCAGACAACTCAAGGCATCAGGATTCCATCTGCGCTGGTGCCATATACGAAGTTTACGGAGATTGGCGAAATGGAACAGGGGTAAAGCAAAGCCTATAGAGGTATACGGAGTTCCCATATTCCGCGCGATCCAGAATGTAAATACAAAATTGCTTACTGACTCATGATCGATCATACTCAAACCAAGATCCTGAACCTCTCGGCGCACGTAGTTGGCAATGGTGTAAATGGAGATAAGCTAAAATTATCCGACGGCCCGCTGGAAATTGAAGTGGAAAAAGTAGAGCCGATGCTGCTTAAATATTTTTTTTCCGCATTCACGGCGCCATCCTATCATCGCTTTACCTCCGAGGATGACAATTTCCATGTTAATCCAGTATTCAATTTTGCATCGGCCATTTTTGCGAGGCCGCAAACTTTTCATGAGAATTCAATCAATATCGCTCAACACCTTTATAATACAACCTTACTACCGACAATACGATCGGGAGAATTGTATGTCGCTCATTTGTCTGGGGTAACAATAGAGGGTGAGTCGATGGATGTTATCGGGATCTTTAAAGCGGAAACCAAATCATCTTACCTGAAATTGAACACATCATCGGCCGATTTTAAATTAAAGGCCGATATGGGCATCAATATTCAAAAGCTTGACAAAGGTTGTTTGATTTTGAATAAGGAAAGGGAGTCTGGGTTTAGGGTACTTGCTGTTGATGCTGTGAATAAATCGGAAGCTCAATTCTGGATGAATGAATTTCTTTGTATCACACCGCGGGCTGAAAGTTATCATCAGACAAGGAATTTTCTGGATATGACACGCCAGTATGTCGACGAACAAATGTCGGACGAGTTTCAGGTTTCAAAAGCAGATAAAATCGATCTGCTAAACAGATCGATGAACTTTTTTAAATCGAAAGATCAATTTGACAACCATCAATTTGAAGAGGAAGTGTTGGAGGATCCTTCTGTTATTGAATCATTCCGGGAATATCAGCGATCACGACCGGGTAACGATTGGGACAGCGCAGACAAATTTGAAATTTCCGCACAGGCTGTAAAAAAGCAAGTTCGAGTGTTTAAAAGCGTACTAAAGCTTGACAAAAATTTCCACATATACATTCACGGGAATCGTGAGCTTATAGAACGGGGATTTGACGAACATACCAATAAGCATTATTACAAAATATATTTTGATCAGGAAACGTGATTCACGATAGTGAAATAAATGTCAGATTCATTCGGTATATTTAATGAAGACATCATAAAGTGTTATGGAAGTCGAAACATTTGGGTCCCGCTTAAAGCGCCGTACTAAAAAAGTTGTGAAAGTTATTCTCATCTCACTCCTTGTCATCGCTGTCGCAGTATTCGCATTTCTGTATTGGGCAACCTATGAGGAAGGGGTAATGGCTGGAAAGGTGTTGCGGATCAGTGAGAAGGGGATGGTATTTAAGACTTACGAAGGCAAAATCAACCTAGAGACTTTCGGGGCACTGCGAGGTGCCAGTCCGATTGCCGAGTCCTTCGATTTTTCAGTGTACAAAAGCGAGAAGGAGATTATTGAAGAATTGAGAAGAGTATCATTGAGCGGTGAACGCGTCAATCTTTATTTCGAAAAGCATTACCTGACTTTCCCCTGGCGCGGTGACACGAAGTATTTTGTTACAAGGGTCGAGCGGCTCGGTCAGTAAAGGTAATCGGTGATCAAGTGCGCGATAGTTATCGGGCCGCTCGGCTCGATTAACATTCGTGCGTTGTTCAGTTGAGAGTGGTGATCTGTGTTACATACGTACAAATCATCCTCAAGCCGACCGATCACCGATTACTTGATTACCGTTTACCTGATCACCCTTACCTTTAAGAAATGCACATAAAAAAGGCCCCTTTCTCTTATATGAAAGGGGCCTTTTTTAAAAATACGTTAGACTCTATGCTGTAGCAGCAGAGGATTCTTCAAACTTTTGAGAAACGCGTAAAGTGACAGTTTTCTTTGCTTTATAACCGCAGTACCCGCACTGGAAGTGTTTCAACAATTGACCTTCTTCAGTTCCGATAGGAACTTTCAGAATTTCTTCGCGGACAACTTTAAAGGTTTGATAATTACACTCAGGGCATTGCAATGCATGAAGATGACCAGAGTAACGTTCAATTTTTACGTAACCTGTTTCTTCGTCTTTCCATACATCATAATCGATTGAGAAAACTTGCTCTTCAGCCTGCATACCTTCATCCAGGTAAGCATCTTCTTCTGATTCTCCAAGCAACTTCATTGGCTTGCCTGTCTTTGGAGAAATCCGTGGCTTATAGCGAAGCGCTTTTAATCTTTTTTCAATGAAGAATGGATAGTAAAATTTCAACATGTTCTGAATAATGAGCGCGAAGATCGTACCCATCATGAATGTTGTAAATCCGCGAACAAAAATCCAGAGTGTGCTCAATTTATCAATGTTAGCATTTGCATAGAAGCAGCACCCCACTATCAATACCAGAGAAGCAACCCACAAAGTTTTGATCTCACTCTTGTTGATATAATCGTACTTTGCTTTTGCGTCGCCCATGGAGGCTAAACGGACAACGTGATACATCACTATCGCAAATGAGACGCCCCATGCAACAAAGGCTACCATTCTAGCCATTGAGTTCCATGCATCATAGTTTTGGGTAGCAATATCTTCCATATTACGGATTGGTTTTATTCTTAGTAACAAATATAAAGTTCTGCGTTAACTTAACCTAGCTCCTGCAGGGAGTAATTCTGCCAAAGAGACGCACAATTTAGCAATGAAATAGGGATAAAATCAAAAGAGACCTAGGGAGGAAAATGAATTCAGGTGTGAGTTTTAGACACGAAATCTTTGATTTCGGAGGCGGTTGCTTCAGGTTTCTCAAACATGCCCATATGGGCTACATCATCCAAAATTTGAATTTGGGGTTTTTGACAGTGTGCAGCTTGCTTTTCGATTGATTCCGGAGGTATTCCGGGGTCATTCTTACCTGCTAAAAACAGCGTAGGGTTTTTAAAGCTTTCCAATGTTTTGAGGTGCTCATGACGGTCTTTCATGGCTAAGGAATAGGCTATAACTGCTTCGGCCGTCGCTTCACTCGCAATGTTTCTGACCTTCTCTACGGCTGGATCATTTGGATTGGCAAAGAGTGGCGGAATGAAACCGGTAGTAAAAGCCAATGCGCCATTCTTCCGCACAAAGTCGACAACTTTCATCCGTGATTGCTTCTTGTCATCGCTGTCACCGTAGGCAGTGGAATGGAAGAGAACTAAACCACCAAATAATTCCGGATTCCTTTGAACCATTGACAGCGCAACGTATCCACCTAAGGAGTGTCCGACGATAACAACATCTTGCAAACTTTTATCAACTAAGAAACGAAGCAACGTTTCGGCTACATCATCAATAGAGAAGGGAGTCTTCAAAAGTGGACTTCGTCCGAAGCCGGGTAGATCTACCGTTATAACGCGAAACTGGTCAGCAAATCGGTCAGAATATCCGTCCCAAAGACCTTGATGAAACGGGAACCCATGAATTAACAGAAGTGGTTTTCCTGAGCCTTTCTCCCGGGAGAAAACAGAATTCATGAAACGGATTTTGGAATGGATTCAAGCATTTCGACAACTGACCGTTCAATACCTTCCGGGTCGAACCCGCATTCGTGGTGCAGCTCAATTTGCTCTCCGTGCTCGATCACTTTATCCGGAATTCCCAACCTTCTCACTTCAGCAAAATAATGGTGGTCCGCCATGAACTCGAGGATCGCGCTTCCGAAACCACCCTGGACACAACCGTCCTCGACAGTTATGACCTTTTTAAATTTGAGGAAGACCTGGTGCAGCAATTTTTCGTCCAATGGCTTGACAAAACGCATGTCATAGTGTGCCACCATGATGTTTTGTTTTGCAAGTCTTTCGCATACGTAGGTCGCGTAATTACCGATGTGACCTATTGTGAGGATTGCAAGCTCTTCGCCATCGCGCAGCATCCTCCCCGTTCCGACTTTTACTTCCTCTAGCGGTGTGCGCCACTCCGGCATTACTCCCTGGCCCCTTGGGTATCGTATCGAAAATGCTTTTTCTGTTCGCGGAAGTTGAGCGGTATACATGAGATTGCGCAATTCCCTTTCATTCATCGGGGCAGACACAATGATATTGGGCAAACATCTGAAATAAGCCAAATCATAGGCACCATGATGTGTAGGCCCATCCGCACCGGCGAATCCTGCCCGGTCAAGACAAAAATTTACCGGGAGATTTTGAATGCATACGTCATGGATCACCTGATCGTAGGCTCGTTGCATGAACGTGCTGTAAATATTGCAGAAGGGAATAAGCCCCTGAGTCGCCAATCCTGCAGAGAATGTAACCGCGTGTTGCTCTGCAATACCTACATCAAATGCCCGGTCAGGCATCTCCTTCATCATAATGTTCATCGACGATCCGGAAGGCATTGCTGGCGGAATCCCCATGATTTTGGGGTTTGATTTCGCCAATTCCACTAAAGTATGACCGAAAACATCCTGGTAACGGGGCGCCTGAGGATTCTCATAGACTTTCTTATAAATCTCACCCGATATCTTGTCAAATGTCCCTGGCGCGTGCCATGTCGTTGCATTGCCTTTTTCGGCCGGTCCATATCCCTTTCCCTTTGTGGTAATACAGTGCAAAATTTTTGGACCCTTGATGCTTTTCAGGTCATTTAAAACGGTTACCAGATGGGTAACGTCATGACCATCAACCGGACCAAAATATCGGAGGTTAAGCGACTCAAAAAGATTACTCTGGCTAAGCAAGGTAGCCTTGATACCGCTCTCGACCTTTGAGACGATTTCCTGGGCGCTCTTCCCAAACATTGAAAGCTTGCCCAGCATATTCCACGCCTCATCTTTCAGCTTGTTATAGGTCTTGCTCGTGGTGATGTCAGTCAGATAGTCTTTCAAAGCCCCGACGTTCGGGTCTATCGACATGCAATTGTCATTGAGTATGATCAGAATATTCGTATCCGATACCCCGGCATGGTTCAGCCCTTCAAACGCTATTCCCCCGGTCATCGCCCCGTCGCCTATTACGGCAATATGTTGTTTGTCTTCAATCTGCAGGTATTTTGAAGCGGATGCCATGCCTAATGCTGCCGAAATGGAGGTAGATGAGTGACCAACGCCGAATGTGTCATATTCGCTTTCGCTGCGTTTGGGGAAGCCGGATAACCCTTTGTAGACGCGGTTCGTATGGAACTCATCTCGTCTGCCTGTCAGAATCTTATGGCCGTATGCCTGGTGCCCTACGTCCCAGACCAATTGGTCGTATGGCGTGTTAAACACGGCGTGTAAAGCGACGGTGAGTTCTACGACACCTAAGCTGGCTCCAAAATGGCCCCCGTAGACCGATACGTTATCAATAATGAAGTGACGTAGTTCGTCACACAACTGAACCAGCTCGGCCTGGTCAAGCTTTCTGATGTCTGCCGGGCTGCTGACACTAGCTAAAAGTTTTCCCGGAGTTATAAGCATGTATCCCTCATTAGAAATATAACAGGCTTTTGAATCGAGTGTTTCAACGCCTATTGAACATTAAATAAGCGACAAAGGTAGTTATTTCCAAGACGTCGGCATTTTTTACGGGATTATAAATAAATTTGTGGCCTGTATGACGACGCACGAGAATTTTGAGGTAAAGCTGCCACTATTTGAAGGTCCTTTCGATCTGCTGCTATTTTTCATTGAACGCGACGAGCTTGACATTTATGACATACCCATTTCTAAGATAACGGGTGATTTTCTGGATTATATCCATCACATGGAGCGGTTGGATGTGGAGGTGGCGAGCGAATTTATTCTTGTGGCGGCAACACTGATGCGTATCAAATCAAAAATGCTTTTGCCCAGGCCGCAGTTGGATGAGCAGGGAAATGAGATCGATCCTCGCGAGGAGCTTGTTCGCCATTTGCTGGAGTATAAGAAGTATAAATCTGTCATTGAAAGTTTTCAGAATCTTGAAGAGACAGAGCTGTTCAAGGAAAAGCGTGGCAATATCATGAAGGAGCTGAGAGCGCTGGCTGAGAGCACGAACGTGGAAGCCGAACTTCAGGATGTAACGATCTTCAAATTGATGTCGGTGTTCGAAAAAGTGTTGAAGCGCCAGGAGGCCGAGAAAAACAAGCCGGTTCACCAGGTCATTCAGTATCCTTACACAGTGGAAGCCCAGAAGAAATTTTTGATCGAAGAATTGAGTAAAAAACCGACCCTTTCTTTCAACGACCTGGTTGACGCATACCCAACCCGTATGGGGGTGATCTTTAATTTTCTCGCGATTCTTGAAATGCTGGCGTTGCAAATTCTCACAATCCAAATTGGTGAGGGCTATGGCAATTTCTGGATATCAAAGGCGGAGACAACGGAGGCTATACTGTAACCTTGCCCTAGCTGTACTGCTACCAGGATTTTCTAACCTATATCAGAAGAGGTAGTCTCATTAGCAAATAAAACTCAGTGTAAAAACACTGCCGCGACCCAAGGTCGATTGTACCGTAATATTTCCCTTTTGTTTTTGCATGATTTGCTGACAAACGCTTAGGCCGATGCCACAACCACTTCTTTTTGTAGAATAGAAAGGAACAAATATTTGGTCGATATCCTCCGGGGCTATTCCACATCCGGTATCTGAAATTTTCAGATCAACGAATCGATTACCATCTTTATGGGCTTCAATTTTAATAATTTTTCCTTCTTTAAAATTCGACATAGACTCGATGGCATTCTTAACGATGTTGATAAGAACCTGTATCGTTAGATTCTTATCTGCAATTACGGTTTGTCCAAATTTCTTTTTTTCAATCAAAATCTTTTCTTTGGCAAATTCCTGAGCAAACAGTCGCATAACTTCATCGAGGATTTCGTCAATTAATATGGTTGAAGTAGTAGGGTCAGCTATTTGATTAACGCTCTTAAAATTCGTCACGAACGCTTTTAACGACAGGCTTCGCTTTTCGATTGTGTTCAGACTATCTAAGACGTCGGCGCGTTCCTCTGCTGTTAGCCTACGATTTTCCTGTTCTGATTTTTGTACGATTTCACATACGTAAGATGACAGAGTGGAGAGCGGTATGGCGGAGTTTGAAATCTCATGTGTCAGCACCCGAAGAAGTTTTTGCCACGCCTCTGCTTCTTTGGCAGCCAGTTCAGTGCTAACATCCGTCAGTGCGATCAGCTTTAAATTTTTTTCATGGAAGATTAAATGCCTTGATGTGACGGACAGGAAAACAGACTTATTATTTATCGTAATTTTGAATGACGCCTTGTCGCCATCGTGAACTTCCTTGACAAAGGCAGGCAGATTTCTGTCTACTCTCCAAAGCCCATCGATTTTTTGTAGAAAAGGAATTTGAAACAGTCTTTTTGCAGCATTGTTGATCAGATATACTTCGTCATTTTTTTCTTCAAAACATATCAACGGTACGGCTGCATGCTCAACGATCACTTGTAGCATTTGATGTTGTGATTCTTTTTCCGAACGCAGGTTTTTAAAAATATCATTCAGCTGGTTGAAAGCGTTGTGAAGAAGAAAATCTGATGACTTAACTTTTTCGGGGAATGTAAGCGAGAAATCGTTTTGTCTCAATGATTGCAGAAAGCTGGTAAGCTTGTTCTCGGAATGACTCACGAATCTAATACACTCGTAGAACAGGGCAGCCGTCGCAACTGCGGTCCAGATACCAGACATCCAATAAGCCGAGTGAAAGAAGAGGTAGACGGTAAGGGAACCCAGAAGACAAATAACAGCCAGTCGCACAGCAACTTTTGCACGAAAGGATCTTATGGTAGGGGCGAAGCTCAAGGTGCAACGTTTCGCATTTATTATTTTTGGTGGATGAATAATTAATTAAGTCCGTACGCTTCAATTTTTCTGTACAATGTGGTTCTCCCAATACCAAGCTCCTCCGCAGCCCGCGTAAGATTACCGTTCCATTTCTTAAGCACTTGCTTAATTGTGTTTCGCTCAACATCAGACAAATTAAATGTGATGCTATCTATCTCGTTATTTTCCACCTGACTACCGAGGTGAAAGTCGTTGACAGTCAATAAATGATCGCGGCACAATATTACCGCACGCTCAACCGAATGTTGAAGTTCCCTGATGTTGCCTGGCCATCGATACCGCTCAAGTGTAGGCATCACCAACCGGTCCAATTCCAGGGTTCTTCCGTATCGCCTGGAAAACTCTTCCAAAAAATGCGTTACCAATAGAGGAATATCTTCTTTTCGTTCACGCAACGACGGCAGCTTAATCTCTACCGTTTTAATTCTATAGAACAGGTCGTGACGAAATTTGCCTGTTGCCACCAACTCATTAATAGGTGCATTCGTAGCGCAAATAATACGAAGGTCAAGATTAATTGTTTTATTAGAACCCACCTTGCTCACAGACCTGGTTTGAATGACGGACAACAGTTTCATTTGTAGATCTATCGCGAGGTTAGCGATCTCATCAAGAAAAAGCGTTCCACGATTTGCCAGTTCAAATTTGCCAATGCGAGATTCTTTTGCATCGGTGAAGGCTCCTTTTTCATGGCCAAACATTTCGGATTCAAAAAGGGTAGTGGGGATCGCGCCAAGGTCAACCGAAATAAAAGGTTCGTCTGCCCGGTTGGATCGATTGTGTATTTCACGTGCTACTACTTCTTTTCCCGTTCCGTTTTCACCGAGTATCAATATGTTAGCACCCGTCGATGCAACCTGTTCAACTGTATAAAGAACGGATTGCATTACCGGCGACGTTGCAATGAATGGCTGATTTTGATTAAGGTGGTGCTGCAGTGCCTTTTGCTGAGACTTGAGATCGCGGTTTTCCTTTCGTGAACAGGACTGCTGGTAGGCGTTTATGATAGTCGCCACCAATTTTTCCTTATCCCAGGGTTTTGGAAGAAAATCAACGGCACCTTCTTTTATGGATTTAACGGCCAGCTCGATGTCGCTATATGCGGTTTGCATAACTACCTGCGTGTGGGGCGAGAGTTGTTGTATGCGGTTCATCCAAAAAATACCTTCGTTTCCGGTTGTCACACCGGCTTTGAAGTTCATATCAAGAACGATGACATCGATGTCATGCTGCTTTAAAGTTGACTCTAAAGTTTTCGGCGATGTCAGTGTTTCGACATTTTCAAAATAGTTTTTCAGAATCATTTTTGAGGTGAGCAGCACGTGCTCATCATCGTCCACGATCAAAATTCGAGCAGGATATTTTCTCATGTTTAGACTCTGAATTTACAAATTTTTCAACATTGAAGTTTTATACAATAGGCCCCTCAGAATTGATTATCGGCATAAGGATTGGACGTCGTGACAGTCTATTCGTATCGTAAGGACTCAACAGGATTAGTTCGAACAGCTCTTATCACCATACCGCTAATGGTAAAAATCATGATAGCAGCCAGCAATCCGGCCGGCATGAGAAAGTACCACCATTCGAGGGAAATTCGTTCAGCATATTTCTGGAGATATTGTTGGGCCAGGTAAAACGCTGCGGGAATGCTTATGAAAAATGCCACAGAAAGTTGCACCAAAGTTGAATGGATTAACAACTTCCCGATCTGCAGGCTTTTTGCACCCAATATTTTTCTTATACCTAATTCTTTTGTCCTTTCGATTATGTTATGGTTCATAATCGCGATAAGACCGAGGCATGCAATTCCGATTGCCAATATGGTGAAAAGGAGAATTTGATTGCGCCCGAACTTTTCATTGATATAGACCTGTGCCAGACGATCATCCAGGAATTGCCATTCGAAGACATTACCAGGATAGTGAGATTTGTATGTCGATTCCATGGACCCGATCAATGCATCGACGCCTTGGGTATCT
>CAMLER010000020.1 GCA_946478915.1 uncultured Chryseolinea sp. | reverse complement strand
CGACCTTGGACACCATACCTTATAACTTTCGCCAATAGCACGAGCGCGGAACATAGGAAATCAAGAGGCGATCTATTCGCTTCGCAGTGAGTTCACCGGATTTGTTCTCGCAGCCTTCCAGGTCTCGTAGCTGACCGTCATCAGCGTGATTAGCAATAAGCCAGCGAGACTAAGAACAAAAATTTCGCCGCTAATTGAAGCGCGGTAAGCAAACCCGGATAACCATGTGTCAGCCATAAAATACGCTACAGGAATGGCGACCACGCATGCGATAAGAAAAATTTTCAGGAAGATCCAAACGAACATCCCGACAACCTGCGTTACTGCTGCACCCAAAACTTTACGTATTCCGACTTCTTTTGTTTTTTGTTCAGCTGTGTAAGACGCTAGTCCGAAGACACCGAGCACAGTGATTAAAATAGCCAGGATAGCGAAGCTCTTTGCCATCGAGGAGACTCGTGCTTCCATTTCATACATTCGAGTGAATTCATCGCTGAGGAACCAATAATCAAATCCAACTGCAGGAAATATCTCTTTCCATTTCTTTTCAATAAATTAAATTTTTTCCTGAAACTGACCTGGAGGCAATTTAACGTAAGCGATACGATCGATGAAATGAACACGAGGACTAAGCACTAGCGGCTCAATTGCCTGATGCATGGAGCGAAAAGGGAAATCTTTCACAATGCCTATGACTTTAAAGCTGCGATTCTGATCATTAACATCCACTACTGAACTGCCAATAATTTTTTCGATCGGCTGGTTAAGCGCTTTTAAGGCAGCTTCATTTAATATCATGCTTGATGAATCTGAAACATTGTTCGCATCGAAGTCTCGTCCGGCAATGAATTCCAAAGAATATGTTTTAGCGAAATCGAAATCGACATTCAATTTATTCCACTGCAAATTTTTATCATCGATCTCCGGGAACCTGACATTAGCGCCGATGTAACCGAAGTAGTTTAGGCGAGGTAAATGATTTGCCATCGTCACATGTTCGATATCCTTGTCTTCAAGGACGGCTTGCTTAAATGCAGCGAACTTTGACTGTTCGGCAATTCCCCCATATCTAATAGAAAGTAATTGACTACCCTGCTGGTTCAGCTTCGTGTTTTGCATGTGGTCCATTTGTCTTACGACCATCAGCGTTGAAATAATCAGGATAAGCGAAACAGCATACTGAATGGTCACCAGGCTCTTTCTGAATAGTTCAGCGCCTCTCCCTTTGATGACTTGTCCCTTCAAAACGTCGACTGGTTTGAATGCAGATAAGTAAAACGCAGGATAACTGCCTGACAAAAATGCCATGAACAACACAATCAGTATGATTGTCGCGATCATGTATGGATTCGCCAGCGATGTAAGCGTAAATGTTTTATGGGCGAGCTGATTAAATGGTTGCAAAAGCAGGAAGACTAATAGGATCGCGATAACCAGGGAACCTAGCGTCATCAACATTGATTCATAGAAAAATTGTTTCGCCAATTCTGTCCGTTTGCTGCCGAGCGATTTTCTCAACCCCACCTCTTTGGCTCGCCTTGAAGACCGCGCTGTAGCCAAGTTCATATAGTTGATGCAGGCTATGAGCAAAATCAACATGGCGACCGCACTAAAAATCATGAGGTACTTCCGATCACCGCGGGTACTGTCGTTCTCCCAGAGATTTTTTTCGTCAAAATGCAAGTCAGACATTTTTGTAAGAAATGCCGACATCTTAAACCCTGCCGCTGATGCACCCGAATCGGACTGAATCAGACGTTGGGCCTGCTCATTCAGCAGCTCTTGAAGGGGCTTAATATCGGATCCCGGTTTGACGACTATATAATTTTCAAAGAATTCTATCTGGTCTGCGAACCGGGTGCCTTCCATATAATTGGTAAAGTTTGGGACAACACTCCTGAACGCATTCACATTCACAATGTATTTTGGTTTGAAATGGGAATTCGAGGGGAAGTCGTGGTAAACACCTCTTATCATCACATCAATTTCACGTCCCTGTGTCGCAAAGGGATGCTTAATTGAAATAACCTCGCCAATGGGATCTTCATCGCCGAATAATCTCCTCGCACCCGTTTCACTTAGCAAAATGGTATAGTGATCCTCGAACATTTTTTCCTGGTTTCCTTTCGCAAGATTGAAATCGATAATATCGTCGAATCCGGGCTCAGCCCATTTAATCTCTTCAGTAAGAATAATTTTATCGGTAGCCTTGTGATGCAAGGAAGTTGGATAGCCAATATAGTCCACACGGGTCCCATCCAATACTTCGCTGCGCGTTTCTAGAAGGTGCTTTACCCAGAAGCCAGGCGAGGTAGTATTGTCGAATACCTGTCCGTTGGGGTTCGTAAACGTACAACCAATGCGATAGGTATTCTTGTAATGTGGATGCATCACATCGTATTGTAATTCATCCGTCACATAAAGAAATATTAAAATAGCACTTGCAAGGCCAAGGGCCAGACCAAACATATTCAACAAAGCGAATAATTTTTGACGCTGGAAATTTCTGAAAGCGATGACTACATAATTGTATAGCATAGGATTTTGGGCTGATAACTGAAAGTACGATTGTTCCACGTAGATTAGTTATCACCCAAAAAGCATGATTTTTACCAGAGCCATGTTTTGCTTGGTAAACGGTTTGATTTATCTGACGATTAAAAGGTTTCAGGTTTGAAGTTCCAGGTTTCAGGTTCCGCAATTTGAACAAACTTTCTGCGCGAGTCTGAGGGCCCTCTTACCTATGTCTACCGAGTCTGAATGACGTTTCGCGACAGCGGAAGTGGGCCTAATCAAATTCTAAGCAAGCACCGGGAAGTCAGAAACCTCGAACCTTAAACCTTAAACCTGAAACCTGAAACTATTGTGAGCGCGCCATTTCCCAACCAATCATACTCTTCTTTCTAACAGAGCTCCAACGATATTCACCAAGTTGCCCATCCTTTCTGATCACTCGATGGCAGGGGATAAGGTAAGCGATGTGATTGGAACCGACGGCTGATCCCACGGCTTGCATCGCTTTTGGACTTTGTATAGCCACTCCGATATTTTGATACGTTGTAACTTCACCTATCGGGATGTTTAGAAGCGCCTGCCATACCTTCACCTGGAAGTTGGTGCCTTTCACGAACACGTGGAGTTTCTCAGATTTGTCCGCTTTCCTGGCATCAAAGATTTTCTCTATGAAGGCTCCTGACAGCTCCTGGTTTTGATGGAAAGTTGAATTAAACCAATGCGACTTCATGGACTCGATTTCCATGCGAGGATCTTCGTCAGTTCGAAGAAACGATAGCCAGCATATTCCGCGTTCGGTAACTCCGATAAGGCATGTCCCAAATGGCGTATCATGTATTCCATACTCGACTCGGATACCTGCTCCATGCTGTTTGTACTCGAGAGGAGTCACTGCCTCCAACGTCGTAAACAGATCATATACCCTGGATTGGCTGGAAAGACCTGCACTATCTGCGGCCTCCGCTAAATTCCTGGACTTTTCAAGCCTCTCTTTCAGATAATCAACAGTGAGAAATTGAAGAAATCGTTTCGGACTAATTCCTGCCCACTCCGTAAAAATCCTCTGGAAATGAAAAGGTGACAGATGGACTTTCTCAGCCACTTCGTCCAACTCCGGTTGACGTTGAAAATTTTGTTCCAAATACAGGATTGCCTGCTCAATTCGCTGGTAATTGATATTATTTTCTTTCGCTATCACGTTCATAAAACTATCATTTTATGATTCAAAATTGCAGCGAACAGTGTACCTGCTCAACCCATTTCTTGCTCAATACATTCCTGCAGGTTGAAGTAACGTAATAAAGATGATTACTCTTACTATATTTATTTGCAAATCTAACCCCTATGAAAAAACTTCTCTCACTGTTATTGATCTCTGTGAGCGGAATTTCCGCTTTGGCGCAGCAGAATTTTGAATCTGTCCAAATCGAGCCGGTGAAAGTTGCCGACAATTTGTACTTTTTGAAAGGTGCGGGCGGTAATGTGGGGGTTTTTATAGGCAAAGAAGGAACGCTGATGATCGATGATCAATTCGCTCCATTGTCCAATAAAATCAATGGTGCAATCAAAACACTTAGTCCTCACGATATTCGTTTCCTGATCAATACACATATCCACGGGGATCATTCCGGAGGCAATGAAAATTTCAAGAGCATGGGTGCAACCATCGTTGCCCATGATATGGTGCGTGAACGGATGTCAAAAGAGCATGTGAACCCTGCGGACAAAAGCGTTACGCCTCCGCGGGCAGAGGAGGCCTGGCCAGGGATTACTTTTGCCAACAAATTAAATATGTATTTGAACCAGGAAGAGATTGAATTGATTCATGTTAACCCGGGGCATACTGATGGTGACGTGGTGGTTCATTTTAAGAAGGCTAACGTTTACCACATGGGCGATATGTTTGTTACATACGGGTATCCTTACATTGACTATGGAAGTGGTGGATCGATAAATGGATTCATATCATCGCTTGATTCTTTTTTGAGCATGATGGATGACAACACAAAGGTTATTCCCGGCCATGGTGAGCTTTGCACCAAAGCAGATGTAAAAAAATTCAGAGATCGTTTAGCAGAAATCAGGGATGAGGTGGCTGCTGCTTTGAAGAAGGGCAAAAAACCCAGTGACGTCACAGGGTTGCCGATCGCAAGTAAATATGATGCCGAATGGGGTCAGGGCTTCACCAAGGGAAAAGATTTTGTATTGATGATCGCGGAAAATCTGAAAGCATCACCAGGTTCCGTTAATCGTTAATCGTGGGTGTGGGTTTTGGGTGTGCGCTCGATCAATATTGCTGCGTTAGTTGATCGAGCCGACCGACCCTGGCTATCGGGTACCGATTACCCTTTTACCTGATTAGCCGATCACTCTACTACTCACCTTCCTCCACTCCACAAACCTCCCGCGCATGCAATTCCCACAAGGACGGAAGCCCATCAATATTGCTTCAGCTTCGGATTCGAAAAATACGCGGTTCTGTTTCTTCATCCGCTTACCAGAACGGCAATTCAGAAGTCCAAAAATTCTTAACTTAGAATTACCGGCTAACGCGATATCCCCGTTGCGAATTTTTTGTTTAAGTGCAGGTTCTTCCAATTGACTATGCGAGTACATTTCTGATCAGGCGGCATCGTGAAAAATAATTCCCAGGGAATATCGTGTGCCTTTTGTAATCTCGCTTACTCCATGTTTCATCTTCGCTTTATAGTGTCCCTTTGCTCCAGCGATTGGCCTGAAGTTGGTGGTGAAGATCACAGCGTCTCCCTGACCAGGATGTAAAACCTGTACCTTCGATTGAGCGCGCGGTAACTGTTCCGTTAAAACAAATTCTCCGCCTTCATGATCATGACCTTTACGGCTCAGGACAAACACCAACTGAAATGGAAAATAGATCTCGCCGTAGAGATCCTGGTGCAGGGTGTTAAATCCACCGCGCTCATAACGGAGGATCAATGGAGTTGGACGGTTTTGCTGGTATTGCCAGCATCTTTTTATCAACTCTCCGTGTGAGGAAGGGAATTCCAATTCTGTCCCTAACTTTTGCATCCAATCATTTGCGACCTTAGCCAGTGGCGGATAAAACAACTCACGCAGTGACTGAATCGTTGGTGGAAGTGGATAGTTGAAGTACTTGTATTCTCCCTGGCCGAAGCGATATCGCTGCATGTTGATGATGTTGCGATAAAGGTAGTCGTCTTCATACAGTCCCGAAAGATGACTGCATTCTTCAGCGGATAATACACTCGGAACAATTGCATATCCGTTGGTATTAAGAGAATCAACGACGGATGTCCAGTTCATATTTATTATCTCCTTCATATGTTATGTTTTCAATTGACGATGATGTGCAAGTCTTTAATCCCTTGGCCGCAGTCATTTATAAGATGTTTCAAATGTCACTATTGAACCTGCCTGGATCAACCCGAAACTTGCTGGAACATTTCAACATTTTGAAGCCTGTTTACTGACAGAGTAATCTTTGTAATCGTTATCTTGAACCCTTTCAAATTTGAAATGAAATCCTTGCGCATTCCGATCCCTGAAGAATTCGATTTCGAGTTGGCACTTGCATTCCTGCAGCGTTCACCCCGGGAGCTACTGCACAAGGTGATAGATAACCGAATTGAAAAGGCTTTGTTGGTCGACGATATTGTTATCGTATTTTCGATCCGCCTTGACAAAACAGACTTGCTTGTTCAATTTCTGAATACAAACGTCACTGTTGCCCAGGCGACGGAGGTAGTGAAATATATTCGGGAATGGCTGGATCTGGATACGGATCTGAAGCCTTTCTACGCGATGTGCGAAAACGACAAATTGATGAAAACGTTAATAAAAAACTATCACGGTTATCGCATTGTGGGACAGCCTGACCTTTTTGAATCCATTGTTTGGGCTGTACTGGGACAACAAATTAATCTTCAGTTCGCATACACGTTGAAGCAACGATTTGTGGAACAGTTTGGTGAGGCAATCAATTTGTCGAACGATACCTATTATTTATTCCCACGGCCGGAATCAATCGCCAACCTGACAATCGATCAACTTTTACCATTGCAATTTTCGAGACAAAAAGCAAACTACACCATTAATATTGCGAATGCTTTTGTTGACAAGATTGTGTCTAAAGATATGCTGATAGGCATGCCGTTACCAGTAGCAAAGGAATTATTGATGAAGATCAAAGGGATCGGAAATTGGACAGCCAATTATGCACTTATGAAAACTTTCCGCCATGCCGATGCTTTCCCCCTTGAAGACGCGGGTCTTCATAACGCAATTAAGAATATGAAAAAGCTAAAAAGAAAGCCCACGCTTGAAGAGGTGAGAAGGCTCTTTAGAAAATATAAGGGATGGGAGGCGTATGTTACCCTGTATTTATGGAAGAGTTTGTAATCAAAATATTATGGCCAGAGTGGAATTGAATTTACCCGACAAGTTTTTGTTTAAGACAGAAATTACAATACGAGCGTCGGATCTTAATTATGGAAACCATCTTGGACATGATCGGATCCTTACCCTTCTACAGGATGCACGCGTAGAATTTTATCGCTCGTTGGGATTTAAGAACGAATTGAATTTCGACGGGCCGGTGGGGCAGGTGATTGCCGATGTGGTGGTCCAATACAAGTCTGAATCTTTTCTTGGTGATAAGCTGATCATTAGCATAAGTGTTATTGATTTCAGCAAGTATGGGTTCGATATGTATTATCTAGCTGAGAATGCAGTCACACATAAGGAGGTGGCGCGCGCGAAAATAGGTATCGTGTGTTTTGATTATAGCATCCGTAGAATTGCGCGTATCCCAGAAATTCTCAAAGCCAAACTGACTTCACTCTGATCAGTCGAATATTCTTATTATGACTATAAAAATAGTTGCCTTACTATATTTATAGTTGTATATTTGTCATATGATTGACAAGCCACTCACTAAAGCCGAAGAACAGATCATGCAATACCTATGGGAAATCGAGCGCGGTTTTCTCAAGGATATCGTCGAAAAATTTTCCGAACCCCGGCCCGCCTACACGACGGTATCAACAGTTGTGAGGGTATTAGTACAGAAAGGATTCATTGGATTTAAAACCTATGGTAAGGTAAATGAATACTTCCCAAAAATAAGTAAGGAGGCATATTTCAAAGGGCAGGTAAAGCCAATGCTTAGTAACTATTTCAGCGGATCGCCCGCGGCATTCACGTCATACTTTACGGAGTCGAAGCTTAGTCTTGCGGAATTAGAGGAAGTCAGAAAGTTGATAGATGAAAGAATTAAAAAGTTAAAACGAAAGAAACCTTGATGGAAACAATTCACTATCTCCTCAGTGTGAGTGCATGTATAGGCTGCTTCTACATTCTTTACCTTGTTCTCTTTAGAAATTGCAGTGCCTTCGTGCTAAACCGCGCTTTTCTTGTTGCCGGGCTAATAGTGTCATTTATTATTCCGTCATTGGATCTATCGTTCGTGCCACCGGATTTGCACATGGATGGCTCCAGAGTCTTGTCAACCATGTCAGTTGAAGGAGTATTGTTCAACCCAACGGAAAGGATTGCTTCGGCTGCTGCTCCAGGCTTGCAACTTATCGCATTATTTTATGGGATCGGTGTATTGATTTGTGTTCTGAGATTGTTTAACGGTGTGTGGAAGGTTATTCGCTTAATGCGTTCTTCAGAAATCTCACACATCGGTTCGATAAAGATTTTTAAATCAGGAATTGAACATCCTTTTTCTTTCTTCAATACGATTTTTTTGCCACGGCGTGATGTAGAGGGCGTAGTTATTGATCACGAAAGGATTCATGTGATAAATTATCATTGGGTAGATCTTCTTATTGTTGAGATAGCCCAAGCGGTACTTTGGTTCAACCCTTTTTTGATTTTTTACAAGAGGTCCATGAAAATACAACATGAGTACGAGGCGGATGCCGGTGTACTATCAAGCGGAACCAAAATAGAGAAATATCTGGACTGTATTTTACAGCATTTACACCCCCAAAGCTCCCGTAATTTTATTAGCACTTTTTACTCACAAAACATTAAACAAAGAATCATTATGATGACCAAAAGCAAAACTAACCCCCACTATAGGCTGCTCTATCTTCTTTTTGTCCCTCTGGTTTGCGGATTGCTGGCTGCATTTTCAAATGTACCAGTAAGGAATAATGACATGACATCATTAACGTCCATCGATCCAAATGAATTAGTAATATTGATTGATCCAGGTCATGGTGGCAATGATGCCGGAAGTAGTAACGGGCATGCAAAAGAGAAAGAACTGGCCCTGGCGTTTGCCAAGGAAATACAGTTGATAGGAGCAAAAAAGGGTCTAAGGGTAGTTCTGACCCGCACCACAGATCAGGCAATCTCACTAGACGAAAGGCTTTCACTGGTGAAGCAATCTAAAGCGGATTTGTTTCTTTCTATTCACTTAAACTATGATGGAAGCGATGCCTCAAATTCTGGTGTAGATATCATGGTAAGCGACAAGAATGTACAGTTTGACAAGAGCAGTCACATTGCAGAACAAATAAAGAACGAACTGAATTCGCTTGGTAGCTTAAAAGTCAATGGTGTTTTGAATTCAAATTATTATGTTTTGAGTCGAAATGCCGTTCCGGCCGCGCTTCTTGAGCTAGGGTATCTGTCAAATGCATCAGACCGTGCTTATGTATCTGATCCAAAAAATCAGAAAGCTATTTCAGAAAAGATTGTTAACGCTGTTCTTGCATCAGTCAAATAGATTGCTCATGACCTTGCAGGAAGCACAGGAGTCCGTGGATCAGTGGATCAAAACAAAGGGCGTCCGTTATTTCAGTGAACTGACCAATATGGCAATCCTAACGGAGGAGGTAGGCGAAGTTGCTCGAATCATTGCGCGCCGATATGGTGAACAATCTGAGAAGCAGTCCGATAAGAACAAGGATTTGGCGGACGAACTCGCTGATGTCTTTTGGGTATTGATATGTCTTGCCAACCAGACGGGAATCGATCTCACAGAAGCATTCCGAAGAAATCTCGAGAAAAAGAATGAGCGGGACCAGGACCGGCATCTTCAGAATCCCAAGCTTAAGTAAACATGGCTGTGACGCGGTGAGTTAGATCGCAATGATCGAATCCTTCATGATGGGGACAACGTCATATTTATCTTTCGTTAGGCAGAAACTAATGTCTTCAATGATATTGAGGCTTGCCAGGCGTTTGATATGACTAGCTTCACGAAGGAATTCCATCATGTCCGATTTGGCTATTTTGTAAAGGTGGATACAGGCCTGTGGCGCATCACACTCCAGCATCACGGTTTGGTTAAGCGCTTCGATCAGTGCACCGGCGAATAATGTATCCTCAAGGTTGAACCGGCCTTTCCACCCGGCGCAGACCACAAGGATGTCGTTCTGCCCTTTCTTCAGATAGTTTGCCAAAGCAGTGAGATTCAAAAAGGAGCCAATAATAATTTCCCTGGCACCGATAGATTTAGCTATTGCTTGTGTACCATTGGTGGTTGTAAATGCAATCCTTTGGCCCTTAAGTTTTTGGTCCATGTATTCAAAGGGAGAATTGCCAAGGTCAAAACCCTCAACCTTTTTTCCATCGCGCTCGCCTGACGTGAAGTAACCTTCGCTTTTCATCGACAGGCAATCTTCCAATGCGGCAAAAGGCGTGATACTTTTCACTCCATGGGCAAACGCAGTGGTCATACACGACGTGGCCCGGAGTATGTCGACGACCACCACTGTTCGGTCGTCGGTCTTATACAAATGCATCAGGTCCGGACTCAGACAAACGTCGATCTTTCTCATTTGACAGAAATACAGGGTTGGTCCGTGTTACAAAACTGATTAAGATGAGTTTTGGAAACCGTATTTCCAAGTTGCACTGCCTGACACCAATTTTCGCAGGACTGCGTTTCGTCACCAAGCTTATATAACGCAATACCACGATTGTGATATGAGTTGTGATGCTTAGGATTTATTTCAATCGAAGCAGTAAAGTCAGCGACTGCCTCTTTATATTTTTCCTGTTTGAGATAAAGTGTCCCCCGTTTAAAAAAATATATAAAGTGATCAGGGTCAATTTCTATTGCTTTCGTATAATACGAGATGGCAATGTTGCTACTGTCAAGATGCTCATATGCATTTCCAAGTTGGAAAACATATTCGCTTTGCTCCGGTATGAGGCTGTGCAGATATTGATACTCTGCAATAGCACTATTGAAATGTTTCAGGTTAAACAGCGTAACCGCTCGGTTGTAACGGTATATGTAATTGGCGGTATCTTTTGCATTCAGCTTATCCAGGTATGGCAATGCCTCTTTATATTTCCCCTCATCCATGAGCGCGACTGCCTGATTGTTCAGGGCCACGTCTTCCTTTGACTGTGAAAACAGCGCGGTGGTCAGAAATGTAAAACCAAGGATGAACCTCGCGATCATGCACTTCAAATAAAAGGTAATTTCGAAACTTCAGCCTTCAGCGAACGTCCGCGGACATCGATAAAAATTTCACTGCCGGGTTCACTCTTGTCTATACTTACATATCCCAATCCCACGCCAATACCCAACACCGGCGACATCGTTCCCGAAGTCACTTTACCAATAACGTTACCGTTAGAAGCCTTAATTGCATAATCATGTCGGGGGATACCTTTGTCGACCATTTTAAAGCCTACAAGCTTTCGTTTGATTCCCTCTTCCTTCTGGCGCTTCAGTGCCGCTGAATTTGTAAACGGCTTGGAAAATTTCGTGATCCATCCAAGGCCTCCCTCCAGGGGAGACGTTGTGTCGTCGATATCGTTTCCATAAAGGCAAAAGCCCATCTCTAACCTAAGGGTATCGCGTGCACCCAAACCGATCGGTTTGATGTCAAACTCTTTTCCTGCAGTGAAAATCGCGTTCCAAATAGTCTCAGCGTTCTGTTTATCCGCGTAAATCTCAAATCCACCCGCACCTGTATAGCCGGTGTTGGAGAGGAGTACACCCCTTACTCCTGCAAATTCCCCTTTGGAAAAATGATAGTATTTGATAGAGCTGAGGTCGATCGCTGTTAACTTCTGAAGTACGGTAACAGCCTTTGGACCCTGTACAGCAAAAAGGCACGTGTCATCCGATATATTTTTCATGACAGCTCCCTTCGTATTGAATTTGCTGATCCAATTCCAGTCCTTTTCAATGTTGGATGCATTCACAACCAACATGTATTCAGCATCCCTGAACTTATACACAAGCAAATCGTCAATGATTCCACCCGTTTCATTGGGGAGACAGGAGTATTGTGCCTGACCATCGGCAAGTTTCGAAGCGTCATTTGACGTAACCCGCTGAATGAGATCCAGCGCCTCCGGACCCTGAATCAAAAACTCTCCCATATGGGAGACATCAAATACGCCCACACCTTTGCGCACGGTCATATGCTCTTCAATATCTGAGGAATAGCGAACAGGCATATTATAGCCCGCAAACGGAACCATTCTGGCGCCGAGTTTTGAGTGTAAATCGTTAAGAGGAACAAGCTTTAAATCCATGATATGATTTTGAAGGCACAAAGGTAAACTATTTCCCAAAATGACTGGATACTAGCGATTCCTGATGAGATGTATCCAACCCTTATATTGTTTGTTTTGTCGGGAAGGGTCGCGAACGTCGAATGTCACGCTGGCATTGTAATAATAAATCCCGGACTCGGCTTCCTTCCCTGAATCAAGTGAGCCGTCCCAAAGTATATTATTGTTTAGGTCTGCCGTCGAAATAGTGTACACCTGTTCGCCCCAACGGTTATAGACGGTAAGTTCAACGTGCTTTACAAATCGCGAGCATATACCAGAACCATCATCTGGTCCAAATGCCAAAAATGTATCATTGAAATTATCCGACGCTCCTGGGGTAAACACATTGGGAAGTTCAAAATAAGGGCAATTGTCGTTACAAATTATTTCGCTTAGCTGACTTACGTTTCCGGCGGGATCGACTGCTGCCACGCGATAGCATTTCGCCAACGAGCTAAGGTTGTTATGCTGAAACACGTTCCGGGTCTCCGTGGTCAGTGTTTCAAATGGTCCTTCTTCACTATCGGAAACGAAGACCCGATACTCAAGTCCTTCTTCCAGGCAATTTTCATTTTCAAAGGACCATGTAATATGATTGAAATATGTATCTACTGAACAATCCAGGTTAGAGCAATCGGAAGGTGTTAGTTTAACGATAGGGGTACACGGCGGCGAATCATCCTGTGCTGTTATAACTACGACTTGTGAGAAGTTTTCAAGCGGCTCGCGAATTTTTGGATTCCCATACGAGCCGCGGGTCAAAACTTTGTAGTAATAAGTTTTACCTTCAATCAGGGGTTCGCTCTGGAATTTGCCGATGTCGAAAAAGTTAAATCCACTTTCAGTGACGTTGACACTGTCGATTAAAATGAAGGGTCCGTCGGCACTTAGTTCGCCGCGGTAGATTAAATGGTAGGGATGATTATAACTATAGTTGTACCACGGTGTCTTTGCTTCCCAGTGCAAAGCAATTCTACCTGGTAACGCTTCTGCTTTCAGAAACACAGATCCCGCCGCCGATGAGGTATCCACAGCTTCTAATGTAATAGCTGGTACATAGAGCTCAACACGATAGGATAAGGGGTCGTCGACAGTGTTTACTAAATGAGAATACACTGTGTCAGCCTGAAGTAATGTAGTGAGTTTTTCAAGCGAACCGTCTAGATTGGATCGGTAAACGTGATATTGATAGGGTGGAGGATATTGCGTTTTATCTATATCAAAAGGTGGTGTCCATTTCACTTCAACTCTCCCATCCGCGTCGGCTGTTTTTAATATGGAAACGCTGGTAATAACCGGGGCCTCAGCCGGTCTTGGTATAAAACAGGTATCAATCGAAATCCTGCTTGGAATGTTATCGTCTCCAACCAGAGCAACCAATCGATAGCAATACTGAGCACCAATCGCCAGATCCGAATCCTCATAGGTATAAGAATCACCAGGGAGTGTTGCCATCAATTCATACCTCAAATAGTATGGCATACCAATGTTGCATTCGGGCTGTTCGTAGGAATATTGTGATACTCGTCTCCACACTTGTATTGCGGACACGTTATTGCACGGATAATTTTCCCAGGTTAGTGTCGCGCTCTTCTCAACAGGATTTATAGAAACCGTTTCAAAGTCAGGCGGTGGCGCAATAACTCTTATAGAAACTGTTTCGAATCTGGCGAGCCGGGGACCTGCGGGTGGACTATCCGTGATTTTAAATACGACCTTATAGACTTGACCCTTAATATTAGCGCACGAAGTAATCCAGCGGAATTGTAATTTTGCAGTATCAAATGGCGC
This sequence comes from uncultured Chryseolinea sp., assembly GCA_946478915.1. The sequence goes on along the minus strand of CAMLER010000020.1, from coordinate 3,820 downwards.
AAGTGTTGATTGCGGCGGTCCACCTTCCGGCAGAATAATTCCCGGATTTTCAGCCAACGTGAAGATATCAGAGAATGCTTCTATGACTACAGGATGACCGTCGGGATCTGATCCAGGTACAGTAAACTCAACGGTTTCTCCCGCAAATACGCACAACTCCTCAGGCACAACTAATGCGGGCTTTTGGTTGTTGCAGTCCTCCACCTTCACTTGCATATCACGGATGCAGAACCCTGATTCTACCCAGGTACTGTCTTTTAAATTGTATCTCCATCCGGTTATCTTGATGGCCAGCGCATATTCACCTGTTACGCCTGGAGCATCCCAACTGAGTGTGCCATTCACCGGATCGATAAAAAAAGTTGGCGCGCCGTTCTTGTTTTCATTTCCTTGATTGTAGCCAATGCCCAATACATCATAAAACTTGCGATCATTAGGATTTGAGTAATTGACGACTTCTGCATTTCGACTGCTTCGCGGCGTTACTAATGAGAACGATATGCTATCGTCGTCCGGATCAATGGCACCGGCATTATGATAATAGGCAATACCGCGACACGCGCGATCAATCGGCGGCACGGTGAGAAATGGGGATGAATCACAATTTCCTGCGGCAATTGTTATAGCTGATTCGGTATAAAAAGTAGTAAACGCCGAATTATCCATGTTCAAAATGCCGTCGTTCCTAGCATGTTCTCGATAGGAAAGTATATACCGTCCGTGGGTTGCGTAGGTGTGAACAATAACATATTCTACACGCCCAATATTCAACACTGGATCAATAACGACTGGTAGCTGTTCCGATACCCTTATAGATTGCCCGTCGCCAAACGAAAGGCTATCCAGTTCGCCTCCGAATAATGCGGTGGAGCTCGTGTTGACGTATCCTATGAGTGTTATTTCATACCTGCGCGTCGTGCAGTCGATAGGTCTGGCGCGAATTTCAACAGCGATCATATGGCTGGCGAACGCAACCTGCGCCAGACACATAAGGCATAAAACAGTTATAAGTTTTTCACGCCAATTCAGTCCTGCCATATCACTGTCTTGATAACGTGCTACCTAAATCAGAACGCCGGATCAACGCCAATACATACAACGGCAGCAAAAAAAAGCGCCATCCTATTGGTTCAGTTCTTTCGCGTTCTCTATTGCCTGGAGCATGGTTTCTTTCACCTTGTCCACTTTTACCTTCTGTTCTTCCAGGTATTGCCGCGCTTTCTCTTCACCCGAACTATCCGGCAAAGGATCAAAATTTCGCATCCAATCCATCATAGATTCACTTGCGGCATCCAGTTGCAGAATTGCAGATTCTATCTCTTTTCGCTTCTCTTCTACAATATCTGGAGCATTGGCAATCTCCTTTTTCAAGTCTTCTTTCAGCTTATAGATGTCGTTCATTTTGGGCATAACTTCATCATGAACTTTCATCACTTCGTCATAAAGCGCCTGGTTTCCGCTACTATTACTATTTTGACTATCCTGTCCGTTGTCATTTTTGCTGCTGCACCCCAGAAGTATCAGGACGAAAAATAGTGGTCTCATATTCGGTAATTAGTTTGATAAGTAAAGGTAACGGTTTCGGGGGAACGTTATCCGTTATCCGTTAATCGAGTGTGTGGGACTCGGGTGTGCGCCCGATTTAGTATCGTGCGAACTTTGCTCGAGCGCACCTGATCACCCGATCACTCGATTACCTTTATATCACCTAACAACCATTAGTTTTAAAAATATTTACTTAAAGATTGGTGGGGTACTTGCAACTGCGGAGAAAAAAAATTTATCTTTGGGCCATCAAGAACAGAAATGATGTCTCACAACACATTCTTTTACTTTTATTACTTTTTTAGTGCCCCGGCGGGACTCTAAGAGTATTGTGTTGTTAGATTGACGATAACGAAAAACTCAGAAGGTCCCGGTAAACCGGGACTTTTTTTTTGGTTAAAAATGGCAGGACTATAAAGTCGCTCTTTGACGAGGGTAAATTTATGGCTAAGAAGAAGAAGTTAAGAGTTGCAATTCAAGGTATCGCTACAAGCTTCCATGAAGTAGCGGCTCTATCCTATTTTGACGAGCCACTCGACACCATTGAATGCCTTACTTTTCATGAACTGTGCGAAAACTTGAAAAATTCCAAAGCGGATTATGCTGTTATGGCCATCGAAAACTCGATTGCAGGCAGCATTTTACCGAACTACTTTCTTTTGCAGGAGTACCATTTTAGTATAGTGGGGGAGTTGTACCTACCCATTCATATGCACTTATTGGCTCTTCCCGGAGTGAAATTGAGTGAAATCAAATCCATCGAGTCACATCCGATGGCTATACGCCAATGCGCAGAATATTTACAGTCGCTGAAGGATGTAGCAATTCGGGAAAGCGATGATACAGCGCTCTCGGCTAAACGCGTTAATGAATTGAAACTGAAGGATACGGCAGCAATTGCAAATGAGCATGCAGCGAAAAGATTTGGATTGGAGATTCTAGACAAGCGCATCGAGACCCACAAAAAGAATTTTACGAGGTTTTTGATATTGACAAAACGAAGCAACGGTAAGGCTGAATCAAATAAAGCTTCATTGTGTTTCGAAGTTGCAAATGAAGTAGGAAGTCTTGCTGAGGCGCTGATGACTTTTAAAAATCACAGCATTAACCTGACCAAGATTCAGTCAATCCCGATTATTGGTAAACCCAGCGAGTATTCAATTCATATCGACGTGGAATGGCGGAAAAGAAAAAACTACGATGACGCAATGCATCAAGTCTTAAGGCAGGTAAAGAATTTGAACGTGTTAGGGGAGTATAAAAAAGCAAAAATCGAATACAAATAAAACGGATAGTCAGATTGATATGATAAGCACAGCAAAGAGAATCTCAAATGTCGAAGAGTACTACTTCAGCAGGAAGCTGGCTGAAGTGCGCAGCCTGGATTCTCCTGAGCTTAGGGTAATAAATCTCGGCATCGGTAGTCCTGATCAGGCACCCTCATCTTTTACTGTTGATGCTTTAATTTCTTCGGCAAAAAATCCGGCGAATCACGGCTACCAGAATTACAAAGGTATTCCGCAACTCCGCAAGAGCATTGCTTCATTTTATCAAAGCGTTTACGGCGTAGATCTGGATCCTGAGTCCATGATTCTTCCCTTAATGGGTTCCAAGGAAGGTATCATGCATATAACCATGGCGTTCGTAAACGAAGGCGAAGAGGTTCTTATACCTAATCCTGGATATCCTACATATTCTTCGGTTGCAAACCTTGTGGGGGCAAAACTAAGGCCCTATACGCTGCAGGAAGATTCCGATTGGGGAATCGATATTGAGGCGCTTCGAAAGAGCGATCTTTCAAAAGTTAAACTAATGTGGGTAAACTTCCCTCATATGCCCACGGGTCGTACCGCTTCCGCAAAAGAGCTTAAGGACCTGGTCGACCTTGCACGCGAAAATCAGTTTCTTATCGTCAATGATAATCCATACAGTCTGATCCTGAACGATGAGCCTCTCAGCCTTCTATCCGTGGAAGGAGCCGATGAGGTAGCATTGGAATTAAACTCGCTCAGCAAGTCACACAACATGGCCGGTTGGCGTATAGGATGGGTTGCCGGCCGGAAAGAATACATCGATTCAGTGTTGAAGGTAAAAAGCAATATGGACTCCGGTATGTTTCTCGGTCTGCAACATGCAGCAGTGGAAGCGTTGTCCAGTGGTGGAGAATGGTTCACAAACCTGAATAAACTTTATAGTGCCAGAAAAAAGATTGCATGTTCATTACTGGAACGGTTAGGCTGTACATTTTCTAACAGGCAATCAGGGTTATTTGTAT
>CAMLER010000019.1 GCA_946478915.1 uncultured Chryseolinea sp. | reverse complement strand
AAGCCAATGAAGTGCGGGTTCAAGCCGCCACCGTCGGAGCATTCGCGCTGGTCGTTACATTGTATCTTTCAAAAAAAGACTTCTGGCTCACGCTTGCGTGTACCTTTCTACTGGTCTCCCAGATTACTATTTTCCTGAATTGGGATTCAGCGAGGTTTGTAACGATTGCCAACATAATATTGTGTATTGCCATTATCATTGCTTTTCAACGCCGTCGTTTTCATGCAATGGTTCGCTCAGAGGTACGCGAGATGTTTAAACCGGATTTAACCAGAGAATCTATTATAACGACGCAAAGTCTGCAACACCTGCCGCCCATCGTTAGCAAATGGTTGATTAGAAGTAATATCATAGGCAATCCTCCCATCAGCACACTTTGCCTAAGGCAACAGGGTGCTATGCGCACGACAGAAAATGGCAAATGGTTGTCATTCAATGCCGAGCAATTTGTAAATACGCATAGTCCGGGTTTTATCTGGAATGCCCGTGTGAATTACGGCTTGATACCCATTAACGCCCGCGACAAATATCTTCATGGTCATGGTAATATGTTTATCAAGGGAATGTACACCATACCAATTGCAGACAGCGCAGGTAAGGAAATCGACCAGGGAACATTGATGAGATTCCTGGCCGAAATGATGTGGTTTCCCACGGCAGCGCTCGCACCATATATACGTTGGGATTATGTATCAGAAACTTCTGCCCTGGGAACAATTGACAATGGTCTTACTTCTGTTTCCGGAGTTTTTAGCTTTGAGCCCAATGGAGACATAAAGAGTTTTGAAGGAATGCGATACCGCGATGTTAATCATCACTACGCATTGCAAAAATGGACGGTTTCCGTGAAGAGTCATAGAAATTTTGGAAGCATTCGCATTGCTGATAAGTGCGAAGTATCATGGCAAACGGGAAAAGCGACTTTCACCTGGCTAAAAGTGGAGATATCAGAAATGAAATTCAGTTACGGCCGACCAGTGGATCCATGCACAAAGGAGAATAACTCAGCAGCTAGTCAAAAGGAGCTCGACCATAAAAGCCATGCCTGACTTTGGAGAATATTAATTAAAGAAATTATTTTTTTCCGGAAGTCTCCCTGGAATACGCTCCCAGATCTAGCGTGTCCGTTGAACTTAACAACCCGGCTTTTTTTAACGCTAACCATAATGTAAGCAATCGCAAGCAAGGTAACCAATGACGACGAAGAAATTGGTTGTAGGCCCGGCTTTCCGAGTGTTGTTTCTTGGTTTAAAAGTGATAATAATCAGCGGTTTTTTTGATAATCATCAGTGGAATTAATTGACCTCATATGCAACTTGAGTTCACTGCAGATGCAATCCTTTTCGGCTTCCCGATGTTAAAGAATATTATAGCATGCGAAGAAGCAGATAACGTGTAATAATTCAGATCATGAAAAAAATACTGTGCCCGATAGATTTTTCAAATGCCGCCCAGAACGCGATAGCTTATGCGGCTAAGTTGTCCAAAGCCACCGGATCGATCCTGAAGCTTGTAAATGTGCAGCCTGGCCATGTAACGATAAATGATACTGACCACCAGCTTGCAATTGGAGCAGTAGAGGAACGGCTTAATCAATTGAGTGAAGAAGTAAGAAAATTCTTAAAAATATCCTGCGAATCTGAAGTGATTGAATCACCCAGCCTGCTTAGCGATACGATCGCACGATACTCAAGTGATACTGATATGATAGTGATGGGATCGCATGGCGTCGACAGCCTTATCGAATTTTTTCGTGGAAGCAATACCTACCACGCAATACGCAGGAGCAAAGTACCCGTAATGCTGATCCCAGAAGAGTGCATTTACAGCGAAATACAAAGTGTGGTTTATGCATACGACTATCTTCACGAACGAAAATTGCCACTCAAGCAATTAAAACCTTTTATGCATAGTCTAAATTGTGAAGTGACCGTTTTGCAGGTAAATGAAGAAGCAATCAGTGAGGACGTCAATGAAGAGATGAAGGAACTGCAGTACATCATTAGCGAAAACTGGAACGACGAAGAAAATTCAATACGGTTTGACTCAATTCGATCATCTGACGTCGCTCCTGCTATTAATAGTTACATTCATCGAAATGGGAATGATGTGCTCGCACTATGTACAATTCATAGAAACTTTATTCAGGAAATGTTTCACAAAAGTGTAATCAAAACCATTAGTGTAATCGCGAACTATCCCGTGCTTGTTTTTCACGAGTAAGATGGCTAAATGCCGTTGAAGAGTTCAACTGACTCTAAATATGTCGGCACCATCACATTCCAACCCATCCGATCACGAATAGCCTCTGCATATCGGGAAAGAGTTGGCTCCTCGCCGTGGACGGTAAACGTTAGCTTCGGCTTCTCTTTAAAATTTGTAAGCCATGCAAATAATTCATCGCGATCAGCATGTCCTGAAAAAGAAGTCATATTTTCAACGCGACAATTAACCGGCACCTCTTCGCCAAAAATTCTTATCGTCGGTTCCTTATCAACCAGCCTACGGCCGCGTGTGCCGATTGCCTGATATCCCGATATGAGCAAGGTATCTTGTTTGTTCCTTAACCGGTGGTACATATGATGTAGTATTCGTCCGCCGGTCATCATCCCGCTTGAAGAAATAATGATCGCATTTCGTTTTATTTCATTCAATGTTTTTGAGTGTTTGGAGTTTTTTACAAACACCAACATATTCGTTTCCAGCTGCCTGGCAAACTCCGATTGATTGAATCTTACTTTATGGTACTTCGGGAATTTATAATACAGGTATGTAGCCGATGTAGCCATTGGGCTATCAATGTAAACCGGGACATCGGGGATGCGGTCCTCCTGCATAAGCAAGTGAAGATGATACAATAGGCTCTGCGTGCGACCGACTGCAAACGCCGGAATGAGCAGCACCCCACCATTTTCAAAGGTGAGATTTACAATCCGGGCAAGTTCGGTGGCCGGATCGCCGCCCGGGTTAGACTTATTGCCATAGGTGGATTCAACGAATAGTATATCTGCAGAATTAACAATCGTGGGAGGTTTGAGCATTATGTCTTCGTTTCTGCCAAGGTCTCCTGAGAAAACAATCTTCTTTGTTTGTGAATCACCTTTTATAAATAATTCAGTGATGGCCGCACCCAATAAATGTCCGGCGTTTCTGAAAACAAGACTTATTTGTTCATTCACTTGAACCGTCTCATCATAATGAAACTCTTTGATCAGCCCAAATACCTGCTGAGCGTCCTGTGTTGTGTATAGCGGAAGTGGGTTTTCATGCTTAGAATACTTGTGAGCGTTAGCATAAGCGGCTTCCTCCTCCTGAAGCTTTGCTGAATCCAAAAGCATCAGTTCCATTAGGTCGGCCGTTGGATGAGTACAGTAAATTGGCCCTTTGAATCCTTCCTTGATAAGCCTGGGCAGATAGCCTGTATGGTCAATATGCGCATGACTGACAACGACGGCATGAATCGTTGTCACGTCAATCGGAAAAATCTCCCAGTTTCTCAGACGGAATTCTTTGAGGCCCTGGAAAAGCCCGCAATCAAATAACAGCCTGAAGTCGCCGATATCAAGCAGGAATTTGGATCCCGTTACCGAACCTGCACCACCTAAAAACTTTACTTTAACGTTCATTGATTTCTATTTGTGAATATATCGGCGCCTAATGCCAGATTGCATCAAGTATACACATTTCTGCCGAAAAGGATCTACATCAGCCTTTCTAATAATCTTCGCATAAATATGGTAGCCGAGCAGAAAGAAAGCGATTCCATGGTATTTTGGCTTCACTGACATAAATCAGTTTAGTGGCTGACCTGGATCAAACGCCCTTATGGCCCGGGACGATATTTTTGAGAAATAAATTGCCTTAGATGAAAAAAATTCTTGTTCCATTCGACTTTTCTCAGCCCGCAATAAGTGCTTTCAGATCTGCATTGGACCTTGCAGAACGCTCGAAAGGCAAAATCTATCTTATCCACGTGATAGAGCTTCCAGTACTGCATGAAACTTTGCTGATGCCTACGCTCAATTTCGAAAAGGAACTGTTAAAAGAGTTGCGAGAGAAGGCTGCAAAACGGTTTAAGAAGCTAACGGACAAATATGGGCAGGAAGGCGTAAGCGTTTCCTGGGACGTCCTTTTCGGATCGCCCTCAAAGACTTTGCTGGGACTGATCAACGACGAAAACTTTGATCTTGTTGTCATGGGCTCCCATGGAGCCAGTGGTCTTCGTGAATACGTCATCGGCTCTAATGCAGAGAAGATGATTCGAAGATCGCCAATTCCAGTGCTCGTGACGAAAAAGTATCGGAAACGCGCCATAAAAAATATTATCTTCCCCAACACCCTTGAGACAGAAAATCAGTCGGCGCTGATAGATAAAGTAAAAGCCCTCCAAAATTTCTTTCAGGCCCGGCTGCATGTCGTATGGATTAATACCCCAATCAATTTCACTTCCGACGCGGTGACCCAGCAAAAACTGGAAGTATTTGCAAAGCATTTTGGATTAAAGCAATACACACTGAACATTTTCAATCATCCAAATGAGGAAGATGGTATAATTCATTTTAACGAATTTATTGGAGGAGATCTCATTGCGATGGGCACTCATGGTAGAAAAGGCTTTACTCGTCTCTTGAATGGAAGTGTTGCCGAAGATGTAGCAAACCACACTGAAAGTCCTATATGGACTTATGCCCTTAGCAACGAGGATTCATTATAAATATGACGGCCGCTCGTGACACCCATATCGCCATATCATGCTACCATTGTGGCCAGCCGTGTGATGAAATTCTCTGGGAAAACGACAAGGCTTTTTGTTGTCAGGGCTGTAAGGCAGTCTTCGAAATTTTAAACACCAACGATCTTTGTGAATATTATGCTCTGGAGAATAATCCGGGGAATCGAACGGAAAGCGCAACGGACCATGCGTTCGCATATCTGGACGATAAGGAGATTCGTCAGAAACTGCTCACCTTCGATTCAGATAGTTTCGCCAGAGTTTCATTTTATATTCCCGGAGTACATTGCATTTCCTGTATTTGGTTGTTGGAGAATCTATATAAGCTTGGACAGGGGGTCTTAAGGTCGAGGGTAAACTTCGCGCGGAAAAGTATCGACATTGAGTTTAACCCCTCGGTAATTTCACTATCATCAATAGCCGGTACGTTGGCGCGGGTTGGGTACGCACCTCAAATCAATCTCGAGAGTGAAAAAGAAAGCAAAAGACCTGTTGATAACAACCTGATTTTAAAGCTTGGTATCGCCGGGTTTTGTTTTGGAAATATTATGCTGTTCAGTTTTCCAGAATACCTGGGTCTGGATGATTCCGACCGAAATCTATTGCGCACGTTTTCTTTCTTAAATCTTGCATTATCATTACCTGTATTTTTTTATAGCGGATTTGACTACCTCAGAAATGCCTGGCGAAGTTTTACTGACCGCCAGATTAATATCGATGTCCCAATTGCGGCAGGTTTGATTGCGCTTTTCGGCCGAAGCACATACGATATCCTTACGGCAACAGGTCCCGGCTATCTCGACTCTTTAGCGGGTTTGATTTTTTTTCTGCTTATCGGACGATGGTTTCAAAGCAAGACATATGAAAGCCTTTCATTCGATCGCGATTACACTTCCTATTTTCCGCTAGCCGTTAAACGCATAAGAAACGGAAAGACGAAACCAGTAGTCATATATGAACTGAAGCGAGGCGATATAATTCAAATTCGCAATATGGAAATCGTTCCAGCCGATTCATTATTGTCCAGCGAAACTGCATACATTGACTATAGTTTCGTTACAGGCGAAGCAAAGCCGGTAAAAGCAGTAAAGGGAGACCTGGTGTATGCGGGCGGCAGAGTCATAGGCACGCCAGTTAATTTAGTTGTGGAGAAAAAAATCTCCCAGAGTCACCTTACGAGTCTATGGAATAACGACGCGTTTTCAAAAATAAATGAAAGTAAGTACAGAAGAGTCATTGACAAAGCTGCTCGACGGTTTACCTGGGTAGTATTAGCAATTGCCTTCGCTACCTTCATCTTCTGGTACCGACACGATGTTTCTCAGGTATGGCTTGTCCTGACATCTGTACTTATGGTGGCCTGCCCTTGTGCCTTGGCGTTAACTGCTCCTTTCACTTATGGCAGCATGCTTCGCGTATTCGGAAGGCATCAACTTTACCTGAAAAATGCGGATATCATCGAGAGAATGGCGTCTATAAATCACGTTGTTTTCGACAAGACGGGGACCATCACCCATGGCGAAAATCCAGAGGTAACGTTTTATGGATTTTTGAATCCAAACGAGGTCAGTATGGTAAAGACATTGACCGCATTCTCAACCCACCCGCTAAGCACTATCATCTCAAAAAGTATTGTGGGCCACGCTGTTGAACATGTGACATCCTTCAAGGAACTACCGGGAAAAGGTATTGAGGGAACCATCAATGGTGTAGAGATTAAAATAGGATCTGCAGCGTTCGTCGGATCCAATCTTTCTATCCCAGCGTCGGTGGCATCCGTTTTCGTGTCAGTCAACGGCGACGTCGCAGGATACTATACCGTAAGGAACTCGATCAGAAATGGTTTAAGTACCATGATGGGCCGATTGGGTAATAAAAAAATCAGCTTAATTTCGGGGGACAATGATTCAGAAAAGTCATTGATGCAATCAGTTTTTCCCAAGTCGGCAGGCATGCTGTTTAATCAATCTCCTCACGATAAACTCAATTATGTGAAGCATATTCAGCATGAGGGCGGAAAGGTCATGATGATTGGAGATGGTTTAAACGATGCCGGTGCGTTAAAACAAAGCGATGTTGGCCTCTCGGTTACGGATAACACCGGCGTATTTACACCGGCATGCGATGGCATTTTGTTGGGCGACAAACTCCCAATGCTGGACAAATATCTTGAACTTGCCAGGGCATCGTCTGTTATATTAAGAATTGCTTTCGCTCTTTCGTTCTTTTATAACGCCGTTGCTTTGAGCTTTGCAGTAACGGGAAATCTTACGCCACTGATCGCAGCCATATTGATGCCGATCAGTAGTATCAGCGTTGTGGGATTTTCGTCTGCTGCCGTAAATTTCGTCGCAAAACATAAATTAAAAATCTAAATACTATCGGTATGAATTATATATCAGCTGAAGAAGCATTAAGGGCTATTAAACCAGGTCACAGGGTATTCGTTCATGGCGGGGCGGCCACGCCGCATTTCCTGCTGAAGAAACTGGCAGAAAGAGCTTCGGAGTTATGGAACGTGGAAATTGTAAGCATAAGTTTGCAAGGCGATGCAGTAATTGCAGATAAAAAATACAAAGACAGTTTCAGGATAAATTCTTTGTTCGTCTCCCAAAATATCCGCGAAGCAGTTAATGATGGCAGGGGAGATTACGTTCCAATTTTCCTAAGTGAGATTCCGATCCTTTTCCGAAGAGGAATTCTTCCGCTGGATGTCGCCCTCATACACGTAAGTCCTCCGGATAAACACGGATACTGCTCAATGGGTACTTCGGTTGACATCGCTGCCAGCGCGGTAAAGGCTGCGAAGTATGTGATAGCCCAGGTCAATCCGCGTATGCCCAGAACGTTAGGCGACGGAATGATAAAAGCAACTGCATTTGATGCCGTTGTATTTACTGAAGACGAGTTGCCGGAGGTAACGAGTGGCGAACCGAACGAGATCTCCATGCGGATTGCATCGCATTGCGCTGAATTGGTAGAAGATCACGCCACACTTCAAATGGGTATTGGGTCGATACCTGATGCTGTACTTGCCAGCCTCACGAATCACAAAGAACTGGGAATCCATACAGAAATGTTTTCAGATGGTATTATTCCATTGATCGAAAAAGGTATTGTAACCAATCAGCACAAAAAGAAACATCGGGGAAAGACAGTGACATCTTTTTTGCTGGGCAGCCGCAAACTTTATGATTTTGTTGACGATAATCCTTCGGTCGTGGCCCTGGCTATCGACTACGTTAATGATACCGCAGTGATACGTACGAATCCAAAAGTAACGGCGATCAACAGCGCTATTGAAGTGGATATCACCGGACAAATTTGCTCAGATTCTATCGGAACCTATCATTATTCCGGTGTTGGCGGTCAAATGGATTTTGTGCGCGGTGCCTCGCTGTCGGAAGGCGGCAAACCAATAATTGCATTACCATCCACTACTGCAAAGGGTATTTCACGTATAGTAGCTTCTCTCAAACCCGGAGCGGGTGTCGTTACTACCCGGGGACATGCGCATTATATTGTTACCGAATACGGCGTGGCTTATCTTTATGGAAAGAATATGCGGCAGCGCGCAAAGGCCCTGATTGAAATCGCACACCCGAACCAACGGGAAGTGCTGGAGCGGGCTGCTTTCGAACGCTTTCGATCGTATGAATTTGAACGAACCGTATACTGACCATGGCAATCATCGTAGGATTAATCTTGATTAGTTTATCGATCGCAATATTGTTTCTGACTATCTTCTTTTGGAATATGAAGAGTGGCCAGTTCGATGACACATACACACCCTCCGTAAGAATGCTTTTTGACGACAAAAAGACGGGTGACGAGACTGCGAAAGAAAAGTAGGGTAATGAGTGACAAAAATCAGTCTGCAGTGTGATCTGACTCATACCGCCCCAGACAATTCAGCACCTACTTTGCTTTATGACAAAGCATTCAGATCAGCATGCGCTATTCAGGAAATATGATGTGCCAGTGCCAAGATACACGAGCTATCCCACGATGCCTTACTGGAATAACAGCGAATTCACCTCAGAAAAATGGGTGAATTCTGTTAAAAAGGTTTTCAAAGAAACGAATGAAACCAAAGGAATAAGTCTTTATATCCATCTGCCGTTCTGCGAAAGTCTTTGTACCTATTGTGCCTGCAATACACGTATCACTAAAAACCATAGCGTTGAAATCAATTACATTCGTTCACTCTTAAAAGAGTGGGAAATGTATCGCGCTATATTTGGGGACACACCGATAATTCGGGAGTTGCACCTGGGTGGTGGTACACCAACATTCTTCAGCTCTGAAAATTTACGATGGTTAATTTCATATCTGCTTGAAGGGACGGAGATACACCCAAACCATGAATTCAGTTTCGAAGGTCATCCCAACAATACAAGCCAGCTGCACCTCGAAACCTTGTATGACCTGGGATTTTCCCGTGTAAGCTTTGGCGTTCAGGACCTTGACGAAAAGGTACAAAGAACAATAAACAGAGTTCAGCCTTTTGAAAATCTTGAACGCGTCACTAACCAGGCACGATCCATTGGTTACCAGTCCATTAGCTTCGACCTTATTTATGGACTTCCCTTTCAAACACAGTCAACCGTGAAAAACACTTTCGAGAAAGTGCTGTCATTGAGACCAGACCGGGTTTCGTTTTATAGCTATGCCCATGTGCCATGGCTTCGGCCGGGACAACGCGGATATGAAGATGCAGATCTGCCCTCTGATGTTATTAAACGCCTTCTATATGAGACTGGTCGGGAAGTCCTCAAATCAGATGACTATTGCGATGTGGGCATGGATCATTTTGCTTTACCACATGACTCACTGTATGAAGCTTATGCGAGTGGCAGGCTTCATCGTAATTTTATGGGGTACACTACCAGTGAGACCGAGCTACTGATCGGACTTGGATGTTCAGCAATCAGTGACGCTAAATATGCCTATGCGCAAAATATCAAGAAAGTAGAAGATTACGCCTCGGCTTTGCAAAACAACAGCCTGGCCGTTGTAAAGGGTCATATGCAAAGCGACGAAGACCTTCGGATAAAAAAAGGGATATTGGCAATCGCATGTCAGGGTGTAGTCGATTCCGCCCTATTCGGTAATTGGGATGAACGCCAGACTGTAGCTATCAAGGATTTCATTAACGAAGGAATATTGGTTCGTAGAGAAGGCGGATTGTGTATCAGCGAGAATGGGCGAGCTTTTATCAGGAATGTTTGCAATGTTTTTGATCGTCGGCAGATAGAACATAACAATGCGGTTAGCAATGTGTTCAGCAAATCGATTTAACAAAATATTCTTGAAGGTTTTACTCCGTTAATTTGAAAAAAATCCCCAATTTCTTTGAATGAGCAGTATTTCCATACTAAATTGATGTCGAGTAACACACTTCGTTCATGTTCAACGGTGACGCTACACGAAATCGTGCGTGAGGCGTATACAATTTTTGAAAGATTTTATTTACAATATGATTCAGATCATATACTAAGGTGACTCACTGATATACATTAGCATCTGAAAAAGACCAATAATCGATTACTTATAACCTCAAAAATCTATGAAAAATCATATTCCTATTATTGTTATTATTTTGGCCGTCACTGGATTTCTTGTGGCTTGTGGCCCCGATAGACCGAAACAACAAAGCGAAGGGGACGCCTATGAAGATGCACGAGGAGGAGACGGTAAAAACGCAGTTGCCGAAAATGCTCAGGAGGGAAAGGGTATCGGTCAGGTTACATCCGTTACATTAAACACTCCCCTGGAACAAGAGCGCATTCCGCGGGGCAAAGCAATCTATGAAATGAAGTGCCAGGCTTGCCATCGATTGGATGAACAACGGGTGGTCGGTCCAGGCTGGAAGGATATTACGACGCGCAGAAAGCCCGAATGGATCATGAATATGATAACCAATGTCGACGTAATGCTTGACGAGGATCCCGAGGCAAGAAAACTATTGGAGTTGTGTTTGATGCGTATGCCAAATCAAAACGTTTCTATCGGAGATGCACGGGATATTCTTGAATACATGCGTCAAAACGATGGTGAAAAATAATTTCCTTGCTTAACATAAAAGATAATGAAAAATAATTTGATTCAAGTAATGACGGCCTTGGTGGCCGGTTGCTTTCTCTTTGCGTGTAAACCTCAGGCTCCTGAGAGCGCGGCCATTGGCGATGCAGCCTCGCGCGTGTATGTTGCCCCAGGTAAGTATGACGAATTTTACAATATAGTCTCTGGTGGATTTAACGGACAACTGAGTGTATATGGCGTTCCCTCCGGCAGACTGATTAAGATTCTTCCAGTATTCTCAGTTTTCCCCGAGAACGGTTATGGATATAGCGAAGAAACGAAACCGATGCTGAATACTTCAACGGGCTTTGTGCCTTGGGATGATTTACATCACGTTGCTATTTCCACAACCAAAGGCGTGCATGACGGCCGCTGGGTATTCGCTAATGGCAATAATACACCCCGAGTCGCGCGCGTAAGCTTGAAAACGTTTAGAACGGAAGAGATACTGGAAATCCCCAATAGTGGCGGAAATCACTCTTCACCTTTTATTACTGAGAACACAGAATACGTTATTGCCGGAACACGGTTCAGTATACCCATGGGTGGAAAGGATGTTCCAATCAGTTCATATAAAGAAAACTTTAAAGGTTCCATCAGTTTTATAAAAGTTGACTCAGCCGATGGTCATATGTCGATAGCATTTCAATTGAGAACACCGGGCTTTAACTTCGACCTGAGCCGCGGGGGTAAAGGTCCTTCACACGGCTGGTTTTTCTTTTCGACTTACAACACGGAACAGGCCTACACTTTATTGGAAGTTAATGCTTCCCAAAAAGACAAGGACTTTATCATGGCAGTAAATTGGAAGAAAGCCGAAGAATACATTGCACAAGGAAAGGGGCGCGTCGAAAGAGCAAACTATGCTCACAATTTATATAATGAGAAAACACATTCTGCAACGTCGACGATGAGAAATGAAGTCAAAGTGCTAGATATCTCAGAGTTTCCGGACATCGCATATTTTATTCCCTGCCCAAAATCACCCCACGGAACGGATGTGGATCCTACCGGTGAATATATTGTAGGCAGTGGAAAACTCGCAGCAACTATGCCTGTATTTTCATTCTCAAAAATACAGACCGCTATCGCTAACAAAGATTTCGAAGGTGATTTCAGCGGTATACCTGTTATCAAATATGAATCAGCCCTTCATGGCGAAGTTCAGAAACCAGGTCTGGGTCCATTGCACACTGAGTTCGACGAAAAAGGCAATGCCTACACCTCGATGTTCGTGTCCTCTGAAATTGTGAAATGGAATGTGAAGAGTTTGGAAATTCTGGATAGAGTTCCGACCTACTATTCCATTGGTCACTTAAGTGTAATGGGAGGACCAACAGCCAAGCCTTATGGAAAATATATGATCGCCTACAATAAAATCACCAAAGATCGATATTTGCCAACAGGGCCCGAGTTAGCACAGTCTGCCCAACTCTACGACATATCGGGTGATAAAATGAGATTGCTGCTGGATTTTCCAACAGTTGGAGAGCCTCACTATGCAGAAGCTATAACCGCAAGCATGGTTCAGGACAATTCAGTAAAATTCTATAAGATCGAAGAAAATGAACATCCTTATGCCGCAAAAGGAGAAGGTCAGGCACGTGTTGAGCGAAAGGGCAAGGAGGTGCATGTTTATATGACAGCAATCCGATCTCACCTTACACCGGATAATATCGAAGGTGTGAATGTTGGTGAGGATGTATACTTCCACGTTACCAATCTCGAACAAGACTGGGATGTACCTCATGGATTTGCTATCAAAGGCGCTAACAATGCCGAGATATTGATTATGCCGGGAGAGACGCAAACATTGCATTGGAAACCCCAGTCGGCCGGTGTGTATCCTTTCTACTGCACTGATTTCTGTTCAGCGCTACATCAGGAGATGTCCGGCTACATCAGAATTTCCGCAGCAGGAACTAAGACCCCCCTGAAGTTTTCGACCGGAAAGATTGAAACGCCGGAAGGCGCAGGGAACTAACGATAAGTCATGGTGGATCACGTGGTCAACACCTTGCGAATAGGAACAACTAGTGACAGGTCTAGTTAAATGAACTCACTCCAACCTCCTATGGTTGGAGTGAGATTTTTTACAGCACTACTATGAAAAAACTAACGTTGATATCCAGAATTGTTATTGCAGTTTCCGCCTTGATGCTCTTGGCAGCATATTTTGTTCCGCTATGGCGGATCTTAATGTGGGCTCCTCAATACCCGGAAGGATTGGAAATGAAAATCTGGATTGATAATATCACCGGCGATGTAAAAATCATTAGTGCTCTGAATCATTATATCGGAATGCGCCACATCGAGGTCAGCATGTTCCCTGAATTTGGTTATATGATCTATATCGTGGGGTTTGTGATTGCATTTGGCCTATTGGTAAGCATCGTTAACCGTCGATTCCTATTAGTGTCATACATAGTTCTGCTAGTCACCTGCGGAATTGCCGCCCTCGTAGATTTCTACCTTTGGGGTTACGACTATGGACATAACCTTGACCCTACTGCAGCAATAGTAGTACCGGGCATGGCTTATCAACCGCCCGTGATAGGGACGAAACAATTATTAAATTTTACAGCGTTCTCCGGACCTGATGTTGGGGGCTGGATCTTTGTGGTCTCCGGAGTATTGGTAATACTGGTTCTCATTTACGAACTTTACCTCTCCAGAAAAAAGACATGAAGAAGTTTATAGGAATATGCCTTTTTCCCCTTTTGCTCGCATGTAATGCAGAACCTGAACCACTCTCGTATGGAACGGACGCTTGCCATGCGTGTAAAATGACCCTGATGGACAAAAAGTTTGGTGCAGAGCTTGTTACCCAAAAAGGTAAGGTCTATAAATTCGACGACGTCAACTGCATGCTCAATTTCTATAATTCGTCAGAAAACAATTCGGAGCAATTCAAGCACAAGCTGGTGGTTGACTTTATGCAGCCGGGAAAACTTATCCCAGTTGGTGATGCCTTCTTTGTGAAATCGACCGAAATAAAAAGTCCAATGGCCAGCCAGATTGCAGCATTCGAATCTGAAGAGACCATGAAAAAAATGAAGCAAGAATGGGATGGAATCTATCTGGTATGGGGCGAGGTGGTGACACAATTCAAGAAATGAGCAAGAGCCTTCTTTTTTCTTTACTTCTACTTCCCTCCTTTTTGTTTTCTCAGAGTTTAGTTGTAGACCAAAAAGGAGAAATCCGGTCACTTAAAGTGGCTATATCAAAAGCCAGTCCCGGTGATACAATTTTAGTCAAACCTGGCCATTATAAGGAAGGCAATATTCTCATCACGAAACAACTTGTAATATCAGGAGAGGGATTGCCAGTATTTGATGGAGAAAATAAACATGAGATTATTAAAATTCAGGCCAATGACGTTGTCATTTCCGGCCTTAAGCTAATTAACACGGGCAGGGGTAGCATTGACGACATAGCCGCCATCAAAGTAACTGATTCAAAGCGCGTGCGACTTGAAGGGAATATTTTATCCAAAAGCTTTTTCGGAATTCATTTTTCTAATTCTTCGGATTCGTGGATTACCAACAATCATTTGCAATCATTTGCTACCGGAGAACACGAAATTGGAAACGGCATACATCTTTGGAAATGCAACAATATTGTTATTGACAAAAATGTTATTGAAGGTCATCGCGATGGTATCTATTTTGAATTTGTGACCAACTCGTTCATTACCAACAATCGCAGCGAAAAAAATATTCGCTATGGTCTTCATTTCATGTTTTCACACAACGATGAGTATCGTAACAACTTTTTTGTTAACAATGGCGCAGGAGTGGCAGTCATGTATACGAAAAATGTCAAAATGTATAACAACACCTTTGAGCACAATTGGGGTGGTGCCGCTTACGGACTTCTTCTTAAAGATATCCGCGACAGCGAGGTTATCAACAATACCTTTCTTAAAAATACCATTGGGATCCATCTAGAGGGGGTAAGCCGGACGCTATTCAACAAAAACAATTTCCGCGAAAACGGATATGCAATCCGGCTGCAGGCAAGCTGTGACGAAAATGTTTTCAGTCAAAATAACTTTTCGACGAACACGTTCGACGTCGCCACTAATGGAACAATGGTATTGAATACAATGGACGGAAACTATTGGGACAAGTATCAGGGGTACGATCTAAATCACGACGGTGTTGGAGACGTTCCATTTCGTCCGGTCAATCTTTATGCTATGATCGTAGAACGAATTCCTTCAGCAGTGTTATTATGGAGAAGCTTTCTGGTGCTGTTATTGGATCGCGCAGAGCGGGTCATTCCGGTTGTAACACCTGAAAATCTTAAAGACAATTCACCATCGATGAAACCTTATGATCGAACTCAGGCAGGTTAGTAAGAATTTTGGAAGGCTGCAGGCGCTCGATCAAGTCAATTTAAAATTCGAAGCAGGGAAGTCGTACGCTATGATTGGTCCTAATGGGTCGGGGAAGACCACCTTGATCAAATCTATTCTGGGTATGGTAATCCCAACCTCCGGCGAAATCTTTGTTGACAAGGAGAATATCAGAAACCACTGGCACTATCGGAACAAAATTGGATACATGCCGCAGATCGGAAGGTATCCTGATAATATGCGTATTGGGCAGCTCTTCGACATGATGAAAAACATCCGTGCAGGTGAAAAAAATTTTGATGAAGAGCTTATACAAGAGTTTCAGCTTTCAAAAATGTTCGATAAGCGCATGCACGCTTTGTCAGGGGGAACACGGCAAAAAGTAAGCGCAGCGCTGGCGTTTTTGTTCCATGCTCCTATCATGATCCTTGACGAGCCGACCGCCGGGCTGGACCCCGTTTCTGTGGAGATCTTAAAGGACAAGATCCTTCGCGAAAAATCCCAGGGTAAATTGTTTGTGATTTCTTCTCATATCCTTAGTGACCTCGATGAATTATCGGGTGATATTGTATATCTGTTTGAGGGTAAGATCCAATACAACAACACGATCGCTGCGTTGAAAGAAGAGACACAGGAAGAACGTTTGGGGAAAGCAATAGCGGTATATATCAATCAAAACTCCCTACAACACAACCTTCAGGAATAATGTCGCGGATAGTCAAATATATTTTTTACGATATACTGCGCACGCGGTTCATCCTTCTTTATACGATTTTCTTGCTGGCTTCTAGCTTTGCCATGTTTCAGCTCGATACTGACACCGGCAAGGTTATCATGAGCCTTATGAATATTGTTCTGATGGTGGTCCCGCTTGTAAGCATTGTTTTTACTACGATACACTTTTATAACTCGTATGAATTCATTGAACTGATGCTTGCGCAACCGGTAAACCGCAGAGTTATATTTTTAAGTGAATACCTCTCGACGTCCCTTTCACTTTGCATTGCTTACCTCATCGGTGTAGGTGTGCCCATCTTGATTTACGGTGCGTCTGGCGCAAGCGTGACGCTTATTTATGCAGGATTAATGTTGACTATGGTATTTGTATCTCTTGCATTTCTTGCATCTGTTCTCACAAGAGATAAGGCGCGTGCTATTGGTGTTACACTCCTATTCTGGTTTTATTTCTCGCTGATTTACGATGGACTGCTGCTTTGGGTCATTTACACCTTTGGCGATTATCCGCTTGAAAAAGTAACGATAGGGCTGATCGCGCTTAATCCTATAGACCTGGCGCGGATCATGATGCTTCTGAAACTTGATATCTCAGCCTTAATGGGATACACCGGCGCCTTCTATCAAAATTTTTTTGGTGGCGTGGCCGGGACTGCTTTTTCTGTCGGAGTCCTCGTGCTGTGGATTATAATTCCGCTGTTTACGGGGATGAGGATTTTTTCAAGAAAGGATCTTTGATTCTTAAACAGCTATTTAACCATGAATTAAATTCCTTTGGATACCGTTACCACATTGAATATTTTTTGAAATGACATCCGCAGCGCGAGACATAGCTAACAGACACGACATTCAGATCCTTGTCGATAACTTTTACGAAAAAGTGAAAGTCGATGATTTACTAGGACCCGTTTTCGCGGGCCTTAACTGGCCGCACCATTTGCCGATAATGTATAACTTCTGGTCTTCAATGCTGCTGGGTGATCAATCCTATCGAGGCAATCCATTCGAGAAACATGTGCATCTCGCGATAACCAGAGACCATTTTGCACGCTGGCTTCAACTGTTTAAAGAAACCGTAGACGAATTTTTTAAGGGTGAAAAAGCGGAGGAGGTAAAAATGCGCGCGGATTCTATCGCGGGGATCTTTCAGCATAGAATGGGATTGACTTATTGAACTCCACCGGATAGCTGTTTAGCTGTCATTTATGACCCTGCTTTGTGAATTGGTAAATAAGAGGGATACGAATAGGGAATAAGGTATAAGTAACCATTCTTAGTTCGTCAGCCTGCCACTCGAAATTCTGTTCCCTTGTGATCTGAATCATAGGAGCCAGTATCCATTCACCTTATTTTGATTGCCATAAACCTAATTCTATGGAACCAAGAAAGGGCTTTATTCATTTCCTAATGAATCCAAAAAAGTGGTGGATTCCACTCACCTTCATCTTCATGGTAAGTATAACAGGTGTGGGACTCATCGGATATGAAACTTACTATGAAGCTCCTCCTATACCAGATTTTGTTGGCGAGTCCGGCGAGGCCATTGTAACCGAAAAAGACATTCTGGATGGCCAGGAGACATTCCAGCGGCTCGCGTTGATGGATTACGGCAGCATGTTCGGGGATGGCGCGACGAATATCGGTTATTTCCACGAAGCCTTGAATCTGTCCAAGGCGTGGGGGCTGCGGGTCCTGTGGGTTTGCGAGAATAATAAGTATGGTATGGGCACATCAGTAGAGCGCGCCTCGGCAGTTGTGGA
>CAMLER010000018.1 GCA_946478915.1 uncultured Chryseolinea sp. | reverse complement strand
GGATTGGGCCAGATGCTTTGATGATGGATGAGCATCATAAAACCTTGGTTGGATTTATTTATCATCTTGGCGTTCATTCGCGCACCAGTAGAACGGAAATCGAAATAATTGTGGAGAAAATCCCAGGTGTTGTCCTCTTTATACGATCCATGCCGACAACACAGTCAATCAAAAAGTTATGAAAGCAGTAATCTACGAACGATACGGCCCACCTGATGTGCTGGAACTAAGAGAAATTCCGAAGCCCAAACCAAAGGAAAATGAGATACTCGTAAAAGTGATGGCAACTTCGGTCACAGCAGGAGATTGGCGAATGAGAAAGGCAGAACCCTTTCTGGTTAGACTTTTTTCGGGACTGCTCAAACCGAAGAGGGTCAAGATACTGGGATTCGAGTTAGCAGGTGTTGTGGATGAAGTTGGAAGTCAGGTTACAAGGTTTAAAAAAGGTGATAGCGTTTTTGCTTCTTGCGGGTTTATGTTCGGTGGATATGCGGAATACAAATGTCTTCCCGATAACGAGCTTGTAGAATTTAAGCCCTCCAACATGACTTTTGAAGAAGCTGCGACTATCCCAATCGGTGCACTTACAGCGCTTCAATTCTTGAGGCAAGCTCGAGTGCAACCGGGGCATAACGTTCTGATATATGGTGCTTCGGGAAGTGTGGGTACTTTTGCTGTTCAGCTTGCCAGGTATTTTAATGCTGACGTAACAGGTGTATGCAGCACCCGGAATAAGGAAATGGTACTGTCGCTGGGAGCAGAGAGGGTAGTAGATTATACAGTAGAGGATTTTAGAAACCTACCCATAAAATTTGATGTCGTTTTCGATGCTGTTGGAAAAATCTCCCGATCTCAGTGCAAAAAAATATTGAAGCCGGCAGGTGCTTACGTATCGGTAACTGGTTCGCCAAAAAAGAGTGAAAACGACTTAAAGACTCTGAAGGATGTTATCGAAGCAGGCAAATTGAGGACTATTATTGACCGGACTTATGATCTGCAATCTATCAGAGACGCCCACGCGTATGTTGAAAAATTTCATAAGCGAGGAAATGTATCGGTAAAGGTCGCAGCACAATGAAATGAATTATTGTAGGCACGTTCACAATGCGATCGCTATTATGCTAAATTAAATTTCTGACTGGAATGAGTGCCGCTTTTAAATTGCCAACTCAAATATTTACGTCTTTTTCATTTCTCATGGCCTTGCTTTGCTTGGTCTCGGCGTGTACCGGCGAATCACAGCGTTCGAATGACTTCCGGGTATCAAAGGAAACAATCGATGAATTCCTTCAAGCTAAAATGGATGAATTAAAAATTCCAGGACTTTCAATCGCTGTAATCAACGATGGGAAAGTTTGGTATCACAGAACTATGGGATATGCAGATCTTGAGGAGAAGATTCCCGTCACGGAGAAAACAATTTTTGAAGGAGCATCGATGTCCAAATCTGTTTTTGCGTTTTTCATAATGACGTATGTGGAGGAGGGCAGACTTGATCTCGACAAACCGCTCTATGAGTACTTGCCCTATCCGGACATTGAGCATGACGAGCGATATAAAATGATCACGGCGCGCATGGTACTGAGTCATCGCTCAGGCTTTCCAAACTGGAGAGAAAATGAGCCTGACAAAACTTTGAAAATAAAATTCGAACCAGGCACCAGCTATGAATATTCGGGAGAAGGCTATCAATACCTGGCGATGGTTTTGCGAAGTATTGAGGGCACAGATTGGAATGGGTTGGAAGCCGCTTTTCAGAAAAGAATTGCCAAACCACTAGGAATGGATCACACGGTATTTATCCAAACCCTCTATACGATTGCAAATAAGGCAGCCCCATACGACGAGTCCTTAAATCTTATTGATTGGAAAAACGACTATTGGTATATCAAGGGATCAAAGGAATTTGGTGCAGCATATTCAATTCATTCTGAACCGATCGACTTTTCCAAATGGATGATAGCAGTGATGAATGAAGAGCTCCTTTCCAAATCGAGCTATGATGAACTTTTCAAACAACATTCCGAGCTTCCCGACGCCACGGTCAAAGCATTTTACACCTTGGGGTTTAATACCGTGGATAAACCATATCACAATATTTTTTTTCACAATGGAAACAACGACGGATTTTCTTGTATGTACCTGCTCGATAAACAAGAGGATTGGGGCTTTGTATTTTTTACAAACTCTGAATTCGGTGGCAAGCTGGGAAAGGATCTTGCGGATTTTTTTCTGGGGAATGAATAGTTGGCGAGGATGGTTTACTTTTATACATCAAGTCGCATTTCGGTAAGGATCTTTTTAAATCCTACTTTTTCGTACGCGCGGATAGCTGGATCGTTGTCGCTGTAAACCTGAAGCCGGATTTCATTCAGTCCTTTTTTTCGGGACCAATCGATCAAAGCTTCAATAATCAGACTGTTTACTCCCCGACCGCGATATTCGGGCACAACAAACATGAACCCAAGAAAAGCGTAGTCGTTGAAAATGTTGTAGTGATTACCTTGCTTGATCACAGCGCTTCCACCAGCGATGAGTTTCCCATTATCTTCTGCCACAACCACGGCGGCATTGGGATCTTTTATCCTGGCTCCAAGATCATAATAATGAAACATTCCCGGCTTCAGGGTTGGATCAAAGGGTCGTTCTGCTTCTATAATTCCCTGCTCAAATTTTAATATGGTAGGGAGATCATCGCGCGTCGCCGGACGGATGTTAATCTTGCTTGTCATAACGAATTACAAAAAGCAAGATAGAAACATCTGCTCTAAACATGGACCGGCAAAATCTTTTTTGCTATGTTTTTTAGTTGATAAGCATGGCGTTTGGTATGCGCTACTATAAATTTTAGCCATTCATAACGAGTGAGGTGTCCAAGGCCGGGCATTTCAAAATCAAGACAAAGATGGTCAAGTTCTTTTTCGCGGGCGATGTTAGCATTTTTAATCTTAACTTGTTCTAGTTGCTTTAGTTGTGAAGCGATATCAAATGGGCCGTTGTCAGGGACAATAAATTCAGGCGACTCATACTTCACTGTAAAATCAAGAAACAGGGATTGAAGCGTTTGAACGTAGAGTTCTGGGTCACGTCCGGGAGGTTTTGTGTTCGCATCGGGTAAACCATCCGTTGCTTTACGGATATGATCCGCGACCTGACCGGCTGTCCAACTGCCCGCAAACGGGATTGTATTCAATTGTTCATTGTTAAATCTCGAGAGCGTGTGAATGAATTCGTCGGAGCTTTCTCTAATTTCAAATTCAAGATTTTTTGCGTCCATAAAATTTTCTTTTGTCTCACAAAACTCGCGAAGGATTTGCCGAAACCGGGGGTGCAATGGCGGCAATTAGAGGGAAATTTCCGACAGTCGATTCGTAATCGGTAATAGTGCGCTCCTCGTGAATGTATTTCACGGCAGGTAAAAAATTTCACGCAACTGAGCTTACGCAGATTCCCCGACCCTCACGATTGCTGAATGTCATTGAGCTAAGAAGCGCTCACGCTTCCTGTACTTTCATGACTGATCATGATACTTTTTGTTGCTATTACTGCAACCAGGCGTCGGCTGCATAAAGGGAGAAGTCAGATCAATTCGATGATTATCTGGATCGATCACAGACTACCTGATCCGATACCGAGCATCCTCTCGGGGGCTCGGCAAAGGATCCTAAAACGTTCCTTTCACAACGTTCAATCTTCATTGTGGCCGGAATGTGATAGGTCCTTCGCAACCCCATACAGTAAGATCAGTTATAAGGATACCCACTCGATTTACAAATGATCACTGTAAAGAACTTTTATCAGATAGTGTCTGGTAATTACATCCGAATAACTGACTAACGCACCCTATACGGGTTTACTGGCGAAAAATAATCCGCCAGCCATGCACTCGATTTATTCCCTGCGGCGGGTATGGTTAGGTTACCCTACACAATAATAGCTTTTTTTAAATGTGTTAGCAATACACAATGGAAAAATTTGTATTCGCTGAACGGATCTGTGTTGCGAAATACATCCGATTCATGATATTTGGCCCGCATGGAGAACTACAGGAAAAAATTGCGCGACTTTCTATTGCATGGGGACAAGGAGTTCCTTCCCCATGTATCGACAGATTGTGTGATATTCGGGTTCCATAACAATGAATTGAAAGTCCTGCTCCTGAAATGGAAGGGCAAGGATAGCTGGTGTCTCCCTGGCGGTTTTGTGAGAAGAGATGAATCCCTAGATGATTCTGCTATGCGGGTGTTGAATGAACGAACGGGGCTGGAGAATATTTTTCTTCAACAATTTCAGGCTTTTGGCGATCCTCAGCGAGACAAAACCAAACGTACAGTAACTCCGATCGGAAATGTGAAGAGCTGGATTGCCGGACGATTTATTACGATAGGGTATTGGGCATTAGTTGAATATTCAAAAGTTACGCCCCGAGCCGATTGGCTTAGCGACGAATGCAAGTGGTGGGATTTATCCAATATTCCCGACCTTATTTTTGATCACAACACAATTGTCACCCGAGCTCTTGAAGCTCTTCGGTTGAGCCTTAATGATCACCCGGTGGGATATAATCTCTTGCCAGAAAAATTTACTATGCCCGATCTTCAGCGACTATACGAGACGATCCTCGGGACGCCGCTTGACCGTAGAAACTTTCAAAAAAAGATGCTTGCTCTGAATGTACTCGAGCGACTTGCAGAGCGAAAGACAGGTGGAGCACACAAGGCACCTTATCTTTATCGCTTTGATAAGAAAAAATATGATCGCGCATTGAAGCGGGCACCGAGGGGAAACTTTTAAAAGAAAGTTTGAAGTTTAAGGCTTAAAGTCGACGTTCTTAAAATAGGTTGGTTAGAATTCCTTTGGAGGTTCAGCCGCCTTGAGATCGGGCGGAACTTCAAACCTCAAGCAACCTCAACCTTCAAACTATCCCGGAATTTCAATCACAAATGTGGAACCGCTGCCGTAAACGGACTTGACATCAATCGTTCCACCCAGTTTCACGATGATTTCTTTAACAATAAACAGCCCCAGTCCTGAGCCGTGAGACCTGTCGGTAGCCCTGTAATACATTTCAAATATTCTTGATTGTCTTTCTCTTTCAATACCCATACCGTTGTCGGCAATTGTAATGGTTTTGCCTTTGCCATTCTGATGGAAGTCGATGTGTATATAGGAATCAGGCTTTGAAAAGTCAGCATACTTTACGCCGTTGCTGATCAGGTTATGTAAGACCACTTTTATTCTCTGCGCATCGCTTTGTAAGACTGAATCCTTCGTAACCGTATTTCGGAATTCAATTCGTTGAGCGTCCGGCCAGTATGCCAACTCCCGCAATACTTCGTCAACAAGGTCATGGAAATTGAAGTGAGTAGTTTGTACATCAAGATGATAGTTCCTTGAAAATTCAACCATGCTCTTTATTACCCTGTCTAATTTTTGAACACTAAATTCGATATGACTATAATATTCGCCGAGTCTTTCCGGTTCCCTTTCTAAGCGCGCTATCTGTACCAATCCAAGCACAGACTTCAAAGGTGCGCTCAAGTCATGTGAAGCACTATAGACGAATCGATCCAACTCGGTCACGGTCTTGTCCAGTTGCTTTATGGTTTCCTCCAGTTTTTTCGTTCGTTGGTCGACCAGTGCCTCAAGCTGCTCATTTATCTCATTCAATTTTTTCTTAGCTAGGCGGAGATCTTCACGTTGGAGTATGATCTGATCATTTTGCGCTGTCAACTCTTCGTTTTGTGCCTGGATCTCATTATTCTTTTCAACAATTTGAACCTGCTGTTTATGAAGCTTTTTATTTTGATCTTTGATCTCATCCATCCTCTCTGTGAGCTCCTGGTTTTTCAGCTTCAATTGTTGTGTTCGTTGCCGAACTTTCTTTTTAAGTTTTCTCTTTTGACGTTCAAGGTAGCTGAGTCTGAGACGCACTGCCGAAAAGATCGTAATTGCCGCAAGTGCCACAATGGAAATCCGGAAAGCAGTTGTCTGCCACCAGGCTGGTAGAATTCTAATCGTAAGATCTTTGTCTCCGGATGTCCAGATTCCATCGCTGTTCGAAGCTTTGACTTTCAACTTGTACGTTCCCGGGCTTAGATTAGTGAATGTAGCCTTTCGTTCAACTCCGATGTTTTGCCAGGAATCGTTCAAGCCTTCCAGCATATAGGCATACCGGTTGCGATTAGAGAAGCTATATTCGAGCAGAGCGAATCCAACGCTAAATGAATTTTGAAAACTCTTTAGCTCAATATCTTTTGCAAGGACAATATTTTCGGATAGCGGGGAGCCAGGGTCATTAACGTTTACTTCTCTGTTGCTTAAAAAGAAGTTCGTGAACACAATCACCGGAAGATGTGAACTTGATTTAACCGACCCTGGCACAAATGCGTCCATACCATTAATGCCTCCAAATAACAAAGTACCACCAGATGTTCTGAGCGAGCTTTGCGGATTGTATTGGCTGCCCTGCAACCCATCCATCCGACTATAATTTTTTATGAGTTTTTCGCCAGTGTTGAATTCTGACAAACCTCTATTGGTGCTCAACCAAAGATTGCCCTTGTCGACATCCTGTTCTATGGCATAAATTACATTGTTGGGCAAGCCATCTTTCTCATTGTAGATCACGCTGGTCCGTTTTACAGGATCGTAACTAATTAAACCCAAGCCGTTCGTGCCTAGCCAAAGCGTTCCCTTGTTATCTTCGAAGATGGACAAGATGGTAATGTCTTTTCTCAGGATATCATTTTCGATGATTTGAAACGACGAGCTGTTGGGCTCAAGCATTCGGAGCCCTCTGGTCTCCGCGGAGACCCATACACGTTCCTTTCTGTCGATGTAAACTGTTTTAATATTGTACCGCTCCGCGGATCCGACAGCAGAAAGGGAGGGGTAATGGGTAAACCGTTCCTTAAGTAAATCGAGGCGACTTAAACCGCCATTAAAAGTGCCTACCCATAGGTTGTTATTACTATCTGCCTTCAGCGTCATAACCTGGTTGACCAAAAGCCCTCGTTCATCTCCGCCAGATTGGAAATGCTTATAGTGGCCCGTTATTGGATCATACCTGATCAGGCCTAAGTTCCACGTCCCTATCCACAAATTTCCTCGCTTGTCAAACTCCATGCATTTGATTTTTTCAACACGTGCATGGGTTAGTTTAATCGTTTTCCTTTCAAACTCCCCTGTGTGAATATTGACTGCGCCACCCTTAAGAAAATTCAACCCGCCGCCATCCGTTCCAATCCAAAGATTTCCATTTCCATCCTCAGCAAAGGCTGAAACGTTATTACTGCTAAGACTTCCTTCATCCCAAACCTTCGAACGGACCGGATTAAATTTCAAAGCGTTCTTATCATAAATGTTTATGCCTCCAAAATATGATCCTATCCAGAGCCTGTTCAGATTGTCCTGGTAAAATGCTTTTATGGAATTGCTGAGCAAACTTGTAGGCTCCAATTCATTGTGAGTATAGTTGACGAAATAGCAGTTACTAAACGGATCGAAACTGTAATGCAAGAAACTAAGACCGTTGTCTGTCGCTATCCAAAAATTTCCTTCAGGATCTTCGTGGATACCTTCCAGTTGGTTGTGATCCAACTGGTATGCTTCGCGACCCGCTGTATGATGAGCAACTCTTTTTGTTTTTGGATCATAAACATATAGTCCGTCACCCCAGGTGCTAATCCACATCCTCTCCTTAGAATCAATCATCAACCGTTGAGCGCGATTGGATACAGTATCTTTAAGGAATTCGCTTAATTCGTTCGTTGTTGGATCATAGCGCTGAATTCCTCCACCATGCAATGCGAGTAACATGGTTTTGTTTTTATCTTCAACAATATCGCCGACCCACGATGCCGTCGGGTTGTCGGCAATTTCTTTTATGATGACGTTCGTGAACTGGATATCGTCTGTTATGGTGTCAGGAATGACAAAATAACTGAACCCTCCTTCTCTCAGGCCGATGTACAATTTTCCGTCCGAACTTTCACTGATAACGCGAATGTGGTTGTTCATAAGAGAAAATGAATCGCCCGGAATATTGGTGAAGCATTTAAAATTATTTTCTTTTCGGTTGTACCAGCATAGTCCCGCGTCCAAAGTTCCTATCCATAAATTGTTCTTTGAATCTTCAAATAATTGGAGGATGAAATTGCTGGTAAGACTCAACGAATCTCCCGCATGATATCGATAGTCAACAAAAGAATAGCCATCATAGCGTTGCAAACCATCTTCTGTTCCAAACCAAAAAAAACCTTGATAGTCCTGAAGGATCGAACGTACGTTTCCATTCGCCAGGCCGTCGTCAGTAGTGATGTGATTGAATTTGATATCCTGCGTGTAGCACAGGGATGCCATAAGAACCATATGTCCTGCGCACACCGCACGTAAAATATACCTCCGCATAGACCCCAAATGTTATCTTCTACAGCAATAGAATTGCCTTACCTGGACTCGAAACTCTCAAGAAGGTAACAAAAATATCGGATAATTGGATTACAATGAGAACCTCAAAAGTTGGATAGGCCATTATGCTGGTTGCGAAAAGTAGTGATTTTTCAATCTCCAAACTTTCTGAATACCTTTCGGTGATGATTTCAATAGACCGCATAAAATTCTTATTCGCTATGCTTGCAATGTTCGCATGTCTGTGCGCGAACGGTCAGAAGCAATTAGTTTTGTTGAAGAATCAGAAAGTTATTATGCGCTTTAATCCGGGTGATCAGTTTGTAATTTCGTTGAAAGATGATAAACAAAAAATTGATAGTTATGTCAATAACCTTTTCGATACTGCAGTTTTGGTTCACAGATCCCTGGTACCGCTGCATAAAATTGACAGGATCTATTTTCGACAATCCGGTCTTCTAAATCTTGTAGGGAAATTTTTGGTAGTAGGAGGAGTAGCCTATTTTCTGATTGACCAATTCAATGTTATTGTTGTGAATGGTGATGAAGCCAACCTTGATGAAGATGTTACGGCAGTGTCGGCGACTATGGTTGCCGTGGGTTTGCCCATGATGTTAATTAAAAAGAAGTCTCAACGTGTTCGCGGAAAATACCGTTTGTTGACAGTGGAAAAAGGGTCGCCATTTTATATCCAACCTCTTAATAGCGGACTGTCCGATCCTTAGATTTTAGGTTAGTTAGTCTAACGTTACTTGCTGCCCAACTTTCACATTTCACGTATAGGGTTTTGCATTTGCGATTCCAACAAGTCGCCGGGCCCTTTCCCTGATGAATTCCTGTCAACCTCTCAATTCTCCATCGCTTGAAGAATTATTTTCTCCGGCTTTTGTAATTGTATCTACCGATATGCAAAATTCTATTCCCCGAAGTTCTTCAATTAGAATATATTTGCACCTTGTTCAAAATTAGAATTTCATGACCACAGAACATTTGAAGGATTTAAAGGCTCGTGTTAGCGCCTTGAGGGGGTATCTTTGACTACGATCGTAAGAGCCTCGAAGTAAAGGATGAAGAATTAATCACACAACAAGCCGACTTTTGGAATAATCCAAAAGAAGCGGAAGCAATCCTGAAAAACATAAGGACCAAAAAAGTCTGGACTGACGCTTTTGATAACGTCTCCAAGCTGATGGATGATCTTGAGGTGCTCAACGAGTTTCACGAAGCCGGTGATGTTGGCGAGGAAGAACTTGAGCGTGAGTACCAGACCGCCGCAAAGGCAGTTGAGGAACTTGAATTTAAGAAGATGCTGAGCCAGGAGGAGGATCAGCTTGGCGCTGTAATAGAGATTAACCCAGGGGCTGGTGGCACTGAAAGTCAGGACTGGGCAGATATGCTCAATCGTATGTATATCATGTGGGGTGAGAAAAGCGATTACAAGGTAACGCAGATCGATTATCAGTCTGGCGACGTCGCCGGGATCAAATCGGCGACCCTTGAGTTGGAAGGTCCATTTGCCTATGGGAAGCTAAAGTCAGAAATAGGTGTGCACCGGCTTGTCCGAATTTCTCCATTCGACTCCAATCAACGCAGGCATACATCATTTGCTTCCGTATTCGTGTATCCGAAGGTTGATGATTCGATCGAAATTGAGATTAATCCTGCCGATATTGAAATTCAAACCTCGCGTTCGGGTGGCGCGGGTGGCCAGAACGTTAACAAAGTGGAAACAAAGGTTCAGCTTACACATAAGCCAACTGGAATTGTTATTGTCTGTCAGGTTGAACGCTCGCAACATGCTAACCGGGAACGGGCAATGCAAATGTTGAAGTCCAAGCTTTATCAGCTGGAAATCGAAAAGCGCAATGCAGAACGCGATAAAGTAGAAGCTGGTAAAATGAAAATCGATTTTGGCTCGCAGATTCGCAATTATGTGTTGCATCCTTACAAGCTTGTAAAGGATGCACGTACCGGTGTGGAGCGCCACGACGCTCAAAATGTGCTGGATGGTGATCTTGATGACTTTATTAAAGCTTATCTTCTTGGTGCGCAGGAACTGAAGCAGGGCAACTAAAGGCTCACCCAAAGGCCTATCGATAAAACGAACTTTATTAAACATCACAAATACAAAAAACGGGTAAGCGAATAACCGAAAATGTAGACGTGGCAATTGGTTACGGTCCATGCGACTTCGTTTCTTTAGAATGCAGTTGTTAAACAATCGAGCGTTATGATGTCCTTCAACTCCTGTTCCTCAAAAACGGATAACGAACAAAGAACCTGCCGTTGACCAAATCAAAAAGATATGATACCCAGTTCTGGCTTCTTTGTATTAGCTCACTATTGTTTTTTGCCAGTTTCAATATGCTTATTCCCGAGTTGCCCGGATATATTACCAGCCTTGGCGGCCCGGAGTATAAAGGGTTAATAATTTCGCTTTTTACTATCACAGCAATGATTTCGCGACCGTTCAGCGGGAAGCTCTCCGATTCTATCGGTAGGGTGCCGGTAATGATGGTCGGCTCCCTGGTATGTTTTGTGTGTAGTCTACTGTATCCTCTGCTTGCGACTGTAAGTGGCTTCCTTTTTCTGCGGCTTTTCCATGGCTTTTCCACGGGCTTCAAACCTACCGGCCAGGCGGCGTATTTATCGGATGTTATACCGGCAGATCGGAAAGGTGAGGCAATGGGTCTGTTAGGAACTGCCAGTTCTATCGGGATGGCAGGTGGCCCGGCCGTTGGCGGACTCCTCACGAATCAGTTTGGCCTCAATGTTATGTTTTTCTGCTCTGCAGCTTTCGCCTTTTTATCTGCAGTTATCATTGGTGGCATAAAAGAAACATTGACAGTCAGACAACCATTTAGCTTAAGTGTGTTGAAAGTGAATCGGAGGGATTTGTTTGATCGGCGTGTACTTACTCCGTGCATAGTAATGGTATTATTGGTCTATTCGTATGGCAGTGTTTTTACGCTGATACCCGATTTCGGAGAACACGTGGGCATACGCAATCATGGATTGCTATTTACGTATATGACGATCGCTTCCCTGCTCATTCGTTTAATTGGCGGAAAGGCGTCGGATATGTGGGGAAGAAGGCCTGTTCTGCAGTTTTGTGCGACCCTCGTTCTGCTCTCAATGATTGTCATTGCCTTCGCCGACTCGAAGGTTCAACTGATTTTTGGCATTTCCCTTTATGGATTTGCGCAGGGAGCTTCATCGCCAACGTTGTTAGCGTGGGCAACAGATTTGAGTGACCCTAACGCAAAAGGTAGAGGTGTTGCATCGCTATACATTTTTATGGAATTCGGTATCGGCGTTGGAGCATTCGCATCGGGATTGATTTATGCGAATGATCCATCCCGGTTCCCGCTATCTTTTCTTATTTGTGCCCTTTTAGCGGCGACGGCTTTAATTTATCTTTTCACTTTTGCGAAGCCAATTCGCCGGGTCCAGGGCTTGTCATGACGTCTATTTTCTTTCCTTATACCCTTAGAATGAGCCAATTTTGCGGACTTTGCAGAAAAAGGGCCTTGCAAACCCATCGAATTTTTGAATCCTTAAATTTTTCTGTTAGTTTGGTTTATCAAATAGCATAATCCGTGAGAAAAATATTCTCCATAGCCTTTTGCCTTTTATTGCTCCTCAATGTAATGGGCTACTATGGAGTTTTTCTTGGCCTCCAATATGAGAACGATCGGACCATGATTCAACGGCTTGATGCTGAGGATTACTCGAGTTCGGAAACAGTCACGATTAAAATCCCACTCACCGTCCCTTATGCAGTCGATTCGAGATCGTTCGAACGTGTTGATGGAAAGTTTGAGCACAAGGGTGAGTTTTACAGATTGGTTAAACAGCGACTGGCCGGCGATACACTTTATGTCGTTTGTATCAAAGATCACCACAATAAGCGGATCAACGAGGCGATGTCAAGCTTTGTAAAGACATTTACAGACAAGCCGGTCGATCAGCACTCAGGTTCAAAAATTGTCATCAATTTTATTAAAGACTATATACAACAGTCGTTTACCATCCAACACCTATCAGTGGGTTGGGCAGCCGACGTTGTGAAGGAAAACTCTTGTAGTATCATAGAATCTACATTTCATACCTCTATTTTACATCCGCCCGAACGGGCCTAGTACTGCAGTTCTTAATTCGACATTTCGAAATTGTAAGAACTATGCACCCGCGCATCCTTCCGCATAACGGTATACAGGATAACGCTTTGTTCCGCCACATTCTGAGAGAGGATTGCCAAGCGTCTACATTGTTTGGTTTGTACGGGCTTGGGTAAATCGAAAACGTAGTGAAGGCATTATTGGGTTTTGCTTAACACGTTCGACCTCCTCGATATTTGCAGCTGGAAATATTGTGGCGTAGCTGAAATGGTCCTTAGCATTGTTTGGGTTTGCTTCGGATAAATACAGATTACGCTATCACAGTGCATAGATTTTTGGTTGCAGGAAATTTGAAAGGGAGCCGCTGATATTTGGGTTTATCATGCGGGTTCCAATCAAAACCTGAAATCTTCACGATTCGATGTCAATTACGATCTTATAATTTGAACTTGACCGCCAGCTATTTGGGTTGCTGGCGGTCGTGTTTTCTACCTACCGGGAAAATAATCCATACACTCTTTTGAGTAAATTTGATCAAAGCCCCAAACTGCAGCACTTTCCAAAACCATGAAAAAGCTCTTCTACATCGGCTTGCTCGGATTGAGTTTGCTCGAAATCCTTAAAGTTTATCTTATCATGCCAATGCCCGGCAGCCAGGACATGGATAGCATTGATGTGGCATACTTTATCCATACCTACCGTTGGTATTTTCGGGTGCTGTTTGGCTTAATGATATTGACAGGTGCTCTTCCGGCATTTCAGGTAAAAAGGAAGTGGCTTCCTGTGATCCCACTTTTATTGGCCGGATATGTAGTGTACTATTTCAACTTTAAGATGACGGCTGAGAAGATATTTCTTGAGCCGCAGAAAAATCTGGCGTTCACTACAAAGAGCGAAAATCCTCTCGGCGACACGGCCCTTGTTATAGGGGTGGTTCACAACGGCGAAGCTAAGGCATATCCTGTCCGGTACATTGGTTATCATCATCAGGTGCGGGATACTGTCGGTGGAAAACCCGTTATGGTGACGTATTGTACCGTCTGTCGCACCGGACGCGTTTTTGAACCCGTAGTGAATGGGAATCCGGAAAAATTTCGTCTTGTTGGCATGGACCATTTCAACGCGATGTTTGAGGATTCTTCTACCAAAAGCTGGTGGAGACAGGTTACAGGAGAAGCAGTAGCCGGACCGTTAAAAGGGAGTGTGCTACCGGAGGTCGAGAGTTTCCAGGTGTCTACTGCTAAATTTTTCTGGCTGTATCCGTTTGGCAAGGTGATGAATGCGGATGAACCTTCTGTTGTATTTTATGATTCGCTTGCCCGGTATGAACGCGGTAAAAGTAAGGGTGACCTTACAAAAAGAGACAGCCTTTCCTGGAAAGAAAAGTCGTGGGTGGTCGGTGTCAGAGTTAATCAGAAAGCAAAGGCTTACGATTGGAATAAACTGGCAGAGCAGCGCGTGATCAATGACAACGTTGGAGGTGTGCCTATAGTCGTAGCGTTATCGGATGACAACCAAAGTTTTGTCGCTTATCAACGACCGGATTCAGAAACATTTTCAATCACTGGCGACACCCTTGTTTTATCCAATGGTAAGTATGACTTTTCAGGTAGAAGTATGTATTCTGATTCCGTTTCATTGAAACGAATACCCTCATACCAGGAGTATTGGCATAGCTGGCGAACTTTCAATCCAGGCACGGACGTGTTTGAGTAGACGTTATCCGTTATTAGTTATTAGTCCTACTTTGTCAACTTGTGAATTATGTCTGGGTCACCGGTTAGAAAGGAGTTAAAAAATTGCCGGGTCACGACGACCCTTTAGGCACAAAGGTCACGACGAAAATACTACAATTCCACTCCGTCAGGAGCCTCTGTTATAGCACAATCAATGGACCGAGAACGCCCTAAAAATTTGTTTGCGTTCATACCGCCATTCAAAGCGTGTAACGTTAAGACCGGTCATTCATTATTCATTATTCGTTATTCAATGTTCCTTGTTCGGTGTTCAGGAACAAAACAAAAGGTGCGTCGAAAAACGCACCTTTCTTTTTATAATAAACCCAACCAGCCTTTGAATCTACTACACCGAATATTTGTTGTGGGCAATTAGCCAGGAGTGTAATTTTTGCCATACCAGATCGTCTGCATCATTTGCAACAAAGAGTTCTCCGTGACCAAAATCAAGTGGAGTGTTGGCATTGAGCGTTACAATATGACTGGTTATATCGTTGCTTTCGGTAAGCGTGGCTGTGTATTCGCCAAGTGTTCCAAATGCGCCTCCGGCACCAATGTAAAGTATTGGAAGGGAGATCTTATTCAGATGATCGTCGAATGCTACATCGCCTCCTTCATTGCACGCACATAGTCTTGCTTCATATACAGTTTTTTGAGGTTGGTATGGTGGTAATGATTTCATTAATTTAAACCATCGGTCCATATTTGTGTAGTTTAGTTCGATAGGCACACCGTTAGCAAATGTTCCCGAAACAAAATGCCAGGAGGGCGCCGGAGGATTCCCCAGCAAATACGTGTTAGTTCCGACAAATAATCCAGCCTGCAAATTAGTCAGACTCGGAATGACTGGTGAAGTGTCATCGGGGGAGGTAGTAGCCAGATTGCCAAACATTGCGAACGTCTTCCCACTTGAAGTTTGATAAATACCGTTATCGATACTAGTCTTTGCTTCCATTGCTGTGTTGCATACAAACTGACGGCTCTCATTATCTCCGTCACTGTATTTCATGACCTGGTCAACTGCAACCAATCCCTTGACATCCCGCAGTAACTTGTGCTGCTGGGTCTCGCGGCCGGCCGCTCCATAGGCTACCACAACGCCATAACTGAAACCTAAAAGATTCATTTTATCTAGACCGTGACCAGTAAGACCACGAATGAGACGGGCCGCCGACAAACCGATGAGCGTATGATCGATGTCGCGGTCTACACCCCAGTCCTTCATAAAACTAAAGTCAGTCGTTTCAACAGGTGTCATTGTCCAGCCGAAATCCATACCCCATACGTCGATATTCTTTGACGCCAGGTAATACGCCGATGAGGTTTCGGGATTAATGTCATCGGTGCCGGGAGTAAGAAAAATTGATTTAAAATTGAGCGCCGCTCCATGTAGCATAAATACTGCGCCGTCTGTCTTAGCAGGCTTGAATGGTCGCTGCTCTCGAACCACGCGATGGATTTTTATGACATCATAAAGCCCATTGCCTACCCGCACTTCGAATTCATAATGCGCGACCCGCGAGGTTCTTTGTTTTCTCGTAACCTTGCAACCTGAAGTACTGCTTCTCGTCAGGGTTGGTATTCTTGATGCTACTTGTGTCTGGTTGTTAAGTGTGTACTCAATATTGAAAATTTCAACGTCGGGGGCCGCCAGGGTCAGACTATTTGATCTACCCGAGGAAGATTGGATCACTACCTTGTCGTTGTTGGCGACCAATCCGATCAGCTTGATTTTCGGCTTGTCGATATTCACGTCCTCCTTATAAATTCCAGGCTCGATATAAATTGCCTGCCCAGGTTCCGCTTCTCGTATTGCCTGCTGAATTGATCCTTCCTTTGGAACAATTATGCTGTTATTATAAAAGGTTTGTTCCAGAAACTGGACCCACGCGTCATCTTTCAAATTTTGAATATCATCCGGACGAGGTGAAACTTCTTGCACTGGATCGGAGCAGCTCATAGATACAAGAAATAACCACGTGAGCATAAAGCTGATGTTTGGGAGCTGTAATGTTGACTTATTCATAATATAGTAATTTGCGGACCGCCAAGGGCCCTGATTGAACATAGTTTAGTGTGAGGCGCCACTACACGTTAAGCTTTGTCAAAAGTGCGTCGGAAAGGGTAGGCCAGGTTATCAGAGATGTTGCAAAGAGTGTCAACTTTTCAGAAAATCCTGTGAATTGAATTAATCGCGTTGTAAAAAGTTTAGACTATGTGTCACCCAACGTTTCAGTCATGAAATAGAATGGTGAGCAGGATGATCAGCGTACGGCAAGAGCGGGGCTAACCGGCGGCAAATTCATTTTGCGAAGCAGTTCGCCGAAGCGTGGATGTGAACGAATCGATTCGTATCCGGGATTCCAGGCAATCCACGGCATCCAACTGAATTTTCGGTTATAACATTCCTCTAGCCAGTATAGGGCTTCGTCGGTATCACCCAGTCGCGCGTATATTTCTGCCAGCCCC
This sequence comes from uncultured Chryseolinea sp., assembly GCA_946478915.1. Next base: position 1,355 of record CAMLER010000018.1, on the reverse strand, counting down.
AAGGTATCGATCGGACTGGGCTTTTCTTTTATTTTTTCTGCCAGCTTCCGTGCATCGTTGACCATGCCGGCCCTTGCATAGCTTGTTGCCAGCGTCCATTCCCAGTCAGGCCCTGAGTCAGCTGCCTTTCGATGAACGAATATGGCTTCATTGTGCTGCCCTTTTGACGAAAGAATACCTCCCTGGACATATAACCCAAAGCCGAACTCAGGCATTATTTTCATTGCCTTTTCGATTTCAACGGTAGCTTGTTCCAACCGGTCGAGCCACCAATACTCGCTCGCCAGATAAGAAATGTTCGTTGATGAAAAGGGATCGATTTCTGCTGCCTTGATTGCATGATTGATGGTTTCTTCAGTTTGCCCCGACAGCATTTTAAACCACGCGTAATTTGCATGAGCTTCTGCAAGGTTGGGATTCAGCTCTAAGGCGCGACTAAACTCTTTTTCCGCAGCTGCCCAATCCCAGTCCCGGTATAATGCTATCATGGCCAGTGCCAAGTGTGTTTGCGCGAGATTGTTGTCCAGTTCGATAGCTTTCCGGGCCGCGGCCTTGGAATTAAAATAGGCGTCTGGTGGAGGTGAAGATGAATGCCCAAGAGAATTATATCCGATTGCCAAACCAGCCCAAAGCAACGGGTCACCTGGGTCTTCTCTGACTGCATCGTGCAGTATACTCATTCCTTTCTCGATGCTTTCAGGGGTAAATTGATTGATGTAGTATTGACTGCTTAAATACGCATGGTAAGACTTTGGATTTACGATTCGCGTGGTGCCGATACGCTTCTCTTCTTCCCGCGTTAAGGAGACGCGGATTTCCTTTGCAATATCCCGCACCACAGTGCTATGCATCTCGAGGGCATGTTGAATATTTTGATGATACTCTTTTGCCCATAAATGTCTTTCTTCCGGGAATGGGTCAATCAACTGCAACTGGATTCTTACACTGTCACCAAATCCATAGACCGATCCTTCAACAACCATGTCAACACCAAGTTCTTTCGCAATGTCCTGGAGGAGCATATTGCTTTCCTGATAGCGCAACGTGGAGGTCCGGGAAATTACTCTTAAAGCGCTGACTTGCCCCAGCTGTCCAATTAAAGCATCATGCATGCCCTCCACAAAATAAACTTGCTCCGGATGGCCGGTTAGATCATCAAAAGGTAGAACTGCTATCGAAACCTGACCGCTGTTTTTAATTGTGAATTGATACGCAATCACTGCGCTGGTCACTATGACGAGAGAGATAATCGACAAATATTTTTTGCTGATTCTGGTGCGAGACTTATCTATTCGCGGTTCAGAATTAATTTCTTCAACAGGAGCATCTGCTTCAATAACGCGCTTCCTGAGTTC
>CAMLER010000017.1 GCA_946478915.1 uncultured Chryseolinea sp. | reverse complement strand
CATCACAACACTGATATCTGGGCTACGACTAATCCGGTGAGCGGGAGTCCGATGTGGGCCAACTGGCCGATGGGAGGTGCGTGGTTGAGTCAACATCTTTGGGAACATTATCAGTTCACTGGTGACAAAGCATTTCTTGAAAAGACAGCATATCCCATTATGAAGGGAGCAGCACAATTTTGCCTGGCGTGGTTGATAGAAGATGAGAATGGAAACCTGGTGACTTCGCCATCGACTTCCCCTGAAAATGTATTTGTTACGGAAAAGGGCGTCAAGGGAACGGTGTCTGTCGCGACAACTATGGATATGTCATTAATTTGGGATTTATTTACAAATGTCATTCAAGCATCCCAGCACCTTCAACAGGACAAAGAATTAGCTTCACTGTTGACTGCAAAAAGGAAAAAATTATATCCCTTGAAGATTGGCGCGAAAGGTAATCTGCAGGAATGGTATAAAGATTGGGAAGATGCAGACCCAGAGCACCGACATATTTCACACTTGATAGGACTTTTTCCTGGACGTCAAATATCACCGCTCACAACGCCCAGGCTAGCTAACGCGGCAAAAAAAAGCCTGGAACTTAGAGGAGACGGAGGCACCGGATGGAGCAAGGGATGGAAGATCAATACATGGGCGAGGCTTCACGACGGGAATCATGCGCATAAACTAATTCGTGAACAGTTGACCCTCACTGGCGTTGAAGGAACGGAATACAACAAGGGAGGGGGTACGTATCCTAATCTGTTTGATGCACATCCCCCGTTTCAAATTGACGGGAACTTTGGAGGTACCTCCGGTATTACCGAGATGCTGATTCAAAGTCATGATGAACTTGTGCATCTGCTTCCGGCTCTCCCAGACGAATGGTCAAGTGGCAGCGTAAAAGGACTGCGGGCCCGTGGGGGATTCACGGTAGACATGACATGGAAAGACAAGAAAATTTTGCACTTGCAAGTTCATTCGGCGCTGGGTGGCAACCTCCGAATAATGTCGGACTATCTATTCAAGCCAAAGGCAAGAACACAGCCAGCATCAGGTAAAAATCCAAATTTGTTTTTTGCTCCTACTACTGAAAATTCTGCGCAAAAGACGAGCAAGTTAGTCTACGATCTGAATACTGAATCGGGCAAAACATATATTATCAGGTAGAGAAGGAGATTTGAATTTTCGATGGAGTTTCCGATGCCTAGTTTTTCTGGTCGCCTTCGTCATCTTTTCTCTTCTCGACTTGCTCGATCGAATTCCGACGATGCATAAAGTTTTCCCGGAAGCTGGTCCCAAATATCCCAATCCCAAATGATGCACAGATAACGAACAATGTAATAATAAGAACGCGTCCTATCTTCTTAATTGAAAACATATTAACAAGCGTGATGGAGCGCAAGAAATTTTGCGCGGATGTGATTACAATGATTTAAATACTAATTAGCGCAGAAGGTGGGGGGCTTCTTCGTCTGAAGATTCGACGGAGAATATCGAATGATTTATAAAATGGTTAGTCGATGGAAAAATAGTCTTTCTAACTTTCTCCAGGCGGTGTGCGATTTCAATGTTGATGTTTAGAAGGAGGAATTTGAAATGTTTGATTAAATCAGGGAAAGAATTGATACGATGCTTGCTACGACTTTTGAAAATTGCATACGAGGAAACTTTTCTTCGCGTCGTAAGGCGAAATGTCAACTCCTGATTGGCAGGCACTTGATGCCGTTCCTGCTGGGGACCACCTGTTGCAAGCGAAGCTAACAGTATGACGAAGCTTGCAAGCATCGCCAGCGACTTTCTCTTACTATTCAGGAGTGTCTCAGTGCACATCTTCTGTTAAGATAACTATTTATAGTATTACTCGTAAAAATCGTTCTAAGAAAGTGTTTAGAAAAAGTATTCAACCAGAACGACATCCAACTGATGATGGCGCAAGGAATACACTTGATCAAAAATACTATCTTACGCCTTTGATTTTAGAAATGATGGAACACAACTATCCACCCGACCCCGTTACCCTAACCGGTACGCATGTGCAGCTTGTACCAATGGGAATTAAATATCTTAAGGGCTTACAGGAAGCTGTTGCCGATGGCGAGTTGTGGCGGCTTTGGTACACATTTATCCCTACGGTGGAAAAGATGGAGAACTGGATTTGCAAAGCATTGGAAGAACAGGCTTCGGGCGTGTCCTGTCCGTTTGTTGTGATAAGGAAAGAAGATAATCGCGTAATCGGATCTACTCGGTATATGAATATTGAACGCGACATTCGCCGTCTTGAGATTGGGACTACCTGGTATTCGAAAAGTGTACAGCGTTCCCCCGTTAATACAGAATGTAAACTGTTACTTCTTGAGCATGCGTTTGAAAATCTAAAGTGTCTGGCAGTAGAATTCAGAACTCACCGTCTCAATGTGCAATCAAGGCGCGCGATCGAGCGATTGGGGGCCCAACTCGATGGCATTTTGAGAAATCACAAAATCAGCTCCAACGGTACCATTCGCGACACTGTAGTTTATAGTGTGATCGTTAATGAATGGGAAAATGTGAAGAGCAATCTTCAATTTATGTTGCATGAAAAGTATTAGGATTCGACGGTCACTCCCGCCAAGGACCTGATTTTTTTTAATCAGGTCATCTTGAGCATTTTTTTTTTAATCAAGTCATCCTGCCTCGCCCGCCGGATAGGTGGGAGCATCGAACCTTGTCCTGAACTTCAAAGAGCAACACGTCAAGACCCAGACTCCCGCGAAGGATCCCGATCAAAGCGTAGCGCTCTTCCAGGTACCGTTGTAAACCTAATGCTCCAATAGCCCAATCGTTATTTCTGCACACTGCCATTAAAATCTATCCTATTAGATTGTATCAGCAACATCGGTACCTGCTTTGTACGCACTTCCTCCGCGGGATCCTTTGCGGTGTGTGCCACTCCCGGGTTCACCACAAGAAGACCGGTCAGCAGGTCTTGAGCTCAGGATGACGGTACTAAGAGAGGGAGAAGGACGGCATTAAATAGGGCCCTGCTGAAAAAGACAGACATGGTATTAACTCGAGGTACGTCCTTGGATCTCTGCCGGCGCGGTGGCCTGGTCGAAATGCGGGGGTGGCCCGGAATGCGCGATGGCCAGCATATTTCGACCCACCCTTTTCTTTTTGGAACTTTTTCTTTTGGGTGAGCAAAAGAAAAAGTGGATAGATACAGGATGTTTTTCAAGACATGTTAACAGTATTAAGTGCATTTGAAATCTAGATAGCGTTCGTTTTTTCTTGCACTTACTTTTCTAAGACTCCAAGGAAATTTCTCTTTTAGAGTTAGTTCAGCCGTTTTGTTTTCATTTTCATTTTTCACTAAACCTTTAAGAAGGTGAGGTGACAGTACTAAACAGAGCGTTGCCGCCGGACATTCATTTCATCGTCGCGTTATCATAAGCGCCTTTTTTTCTACCGTCTATTTCCCTTAAATTCAGCCACAGGTTAGTCAGCTTACTGTTTAATATATCCTTGAAAACCAATGCTCTCCCGGTCGATCGAAGTTACGCGCATCGATGCACGTCCGTTGTCTTGGATCGATAGATTTACCTGAGGCGCGTTCGGAACATCTTTGGGGCGTATTTGAATTTCCCATCGCCCTTTCTTTCGCGGCTTTTCCACGTACTCAAAATCCGTTGAGGTAAATTTTATTCCTGCACTTGAAGGGTCCATATTCGCCTGATAAGCTCTTCCATAATACGGCAGGAAGCTAATAAGACTGTCAGGCCGCACTGTAAATGTATATCCTTGCGATAGGAAGATAGTCCGCCCGCGCAGCGGATTCGCCGATTCCGCAACAAATTCAAACCGGCGACTTTCAATCAATGATTTAGTATCCTTTGACTGCGATTCAGAGTTCTGGCTGTAGCTTAGGCCCGCAGCTAAAAACACGAAGATTATGCTGAATAAAATTTTCATGGTATTTGTGTTTTTCTTGCACTCACAAAACAAAAGCAAGGCCGAAAAAAATTCAATTGGGTCCCTGTTGTACACTAATAATATTAGTTACAGTGGTTTTGATAACTAAAAATATTAGTTTATATTTGAAAAACGATTAACTTCAATACGATGAAAGTCCCTATCAAAGAACCCATTGAAGAAATATTGATCAACCTGTATTGGGTAGATCGGTACAGTCGCGGAAGCAAATCCTTCGAATCCTTCCAGGATTTTGAGGAATTTTTGTCCGACAATGCGCCACTGGCCGAAGCACTCGGCTATGACCAACGGAAGCTAACGAACGCAGCAGAGAGAAACAGTTAATGCTTACGCTTCGACAATGAACGTATCAATTCAGTTTTTAAACCACGCCGTGACTAAGAATTTAATTCGCATTTTTTTTAAACATTTGCCCACAAAAACGTTATAGCATTTACAATCAAAAAAAGAAACCACTATGGAAACAGTTGTATTAGGATTACAATACGCAAAGGAACTGGAGGCGGAAACGCCGGCTACCAGAAAATGCCTGGAGCGGGTGCCTGAGAGTTTGTGGAGTTGGAAGCCACACCCTAAGTCGATGGACATGGGATACCTTGTTTCATTGGTAGCCGAAATTCCAAAGTGGATATCCTCTAGTATCGAACAGAAAGTAATCGATTTTGCTACCTTTCAACATGACCAGGCAAATACAACGGCCGAGCTATTGGCCAACTTTGATCGATATATTGAAGGTGCGCGAAAGGCGCTTAGGGGAATTTCAAACGAAGAGTTCAACGAAACTTTTTATCTTAAGAATAGTGGCAAAATATTATACAGCTCTTCGCAACAAGAAAATATCAGTTCTACCCTTAACCATTGGGTGCATCACCGCGGGCAGCTCACCGTCTATATGCGTTTGAACGATATTGCTGTACCATCTATTTATGGGCCTTCAGCTGATGACCGCGCTGGGTTTTAGATTTAGACAGAGGCTAAATGCTAATATCGACTTCGCTGATTGGTATATATTTTTTGTATGAAATCGAAAGGGGGGGCCGCAAAAGGCGTCAACCCTGCTATCGTTGTGGAGTATTTAACTCTGCACCTGGCGAATCCGTGCCATTAGTAACCTAATCTTTTAATGGCCAGATATGCCATCAAGCCGCAACTTGTAATAAGTGCATTTTCGTCAATATCGAAAGTAGGGGTGTGTAACGATGACGTTATGCCCCTCGACTGATTTCCCACCCCACAAAGGTAGAAGCATGCATCGGCTTCGTGAGAATAATAGGCAAAATCTTCTGCGGCCATCCAGAGGTCTTGTTCCATGACATTTTCCGCGCCAAGGTACTCTACGGCTAAAGATTTGACCTGCCTCGTAAGCTTCTCTTCATTTATCAGAAAAGGATAACCCCTGGTGATAGTAAATTCGCAAATGGCGCCCATGCTTTCAGCAATTCCCTCTGCCATCTTTTTCATTCGCTCATGGGCTTGATTTCTCCACTCTTCGTTCATGGCTCGAAATGTTCCTTCCATGTAAACTTCGTCGGGGATCACATTCACTGCTCCCTCGGCTCTCACCTTTCCAAAGGATAATACCGTGGGATCTCCCGGTTGGGCTATACGACTAACGATCTGTTGTAACGCAACGATGATGTGCGCGGCAATAACTACCGGATCAATATTCTTGTGCGGCTCTGCACCATGTCCCCCTTTTCCGATAACCCGCACTTTCACGGCATCCATTGATGCCATATGTTTGCCCGACCTGATGCCAATTTTGCCTGCTTCGATTCTTGGCATCGCATGCTGACCAATAATCGCTGATGGTTTTGGATTTTGCAGCACACCTTCTTTTATCATAATGCTGGCACCACCAGGTAACACTTCTTCACCAGGTTGAAAAATTAGTTTTATTTGTCCACCGAAAGAGTCACGCATGGACTGCAGGATTTGTGCTGTGCCTAACAGGGATGCTGTATGAAAGTCGTGGCCACAAGCGTGCATTACACCATCATTTCTAGAAGCATAGGCTACTGCATTTTTTTCATGAATTGGTAACGCATCAATATCCGCTCGCAAGGCAATTACATTATCCGAATCAAGATCGCCTTTCAACAATGCTACTACTCCAGTTTCAGCTAATGGCTTCCACGATATGCCCAATTCATTCAATTGTTCTTTAACGAAAGCTGATGTGTTATGCTCTTTGAAGGAAAGTTCGGGATGTGCATGCAGGTGCCTGCGAATCCTGACGACTTCAGGATGAATGGCTAATGCAAGCGACTTTATTCTTTCTCCCGGCATTGAGTTTATAAGATGCTTAGATTCATTTTCTCCAGAAAGCTTCTGGCAAATTCATCATCAATATATTCCGGATAAGATTTCGAAACGCGATCGATCTCCTGTAGCTGGCCAGGAGATAGATGTTCATCAGGATTGATGCACCAGAGTCCTTTAAGCAAACCCTGCCTTCTTAAGGCTTCATGTATTCCGGGTATGCAGCCTTTGAACGAATTTGCAGGATCAAAAATCGCTGCATTCATATCTGTCACTTTGATACCTTCGGCCAGGAGCATTTCAACGGATTGGCTATCTGCTCGCTCAGACTTTATCCTATTCAGCAAAGCCACAGCCGATTTGGTCCAAACTGCCCAATGACCAAGGAGTCCCCCCACAAAACGTTTTTCGATCGGATTTCCGTTTACGATAAAACGATAGGGGGTGAGGAGATCAGCTACGATGTTGTCATCATTACCGGTATAAAGTGCTATTTCGTGCCGGCGGGAAGAATCGCAAACAGCACGAACAACGTCCAACGTTTGGTACCGGTTGAATGCCGCCACTTTAATAGCGTAAACATTGGGAATATCTGCGAATGCCCTCCAAAAATCATAGCTCAGCAAACGGCCACCCACGGCTGGCTGAAGGTAAAATCCGAAAACAGGAATAATAGATGCAACGTCATGAGTACGCGCAATTAGCTGCGCCTCTGTATATTCGCCAAGACCACCCATCGATAACAATCCAAGGTGATAACCATTCCGTCTGGCCATTTCAGCTTCTGAAATTGCTTGTGAGCCTCGCCCCACAATGCCGGCAACTTTGATGAACGGTCGCGAAAGCCGTCTTTGATCAATTTCCTCAGAAGCAATACGAAGCACGGGTTCAAGCAGGTTGATCGCAGGTTGCCGGATTTCAAACTGCGTGGTGTGTACACCGACGGCCACGCCGCCAGCACCACTCGCTATGTAATATTGTGTAAGAAGTCGCTGTCTCGTTTCGTCGAGTTTCCTGTTCTCGTCAAGGGCAAGGGGGTGCGCAGGAATGACGACACCTTCCTGCAATAATTTATTGATTTCGGTATCGAGCTCGGGATAATTCATATGTTCCATTTTTTCTTAAAACTTTCCCTCACGCTCTTGAAAGTGTGTTGGTTTTCCTAGAATTTTTCCGCCGGATTGGACCCACTTGCTGATCACTTCGACCATCTGATCAATTGCCACTTTCTGCGGACCAAACAATTTATAAGATTCAGAAGCGTTGCTGAGCAAAGCAGTCTTTTCTTCCTGGTTTTCAAATACCGGCTGTGTTCCAAACAGCTTGCCGAACGCGATGGCTATCTGTCGCACGGAGGCCGTATCCGGGCCAGTTATATTCAGGATCTTTGGCGGCACCGAGCAATGCGCGAGACACCTCAATGCAAACTCATTTGCTTCACCCTGCCAGATCACGTTTACATATCCCATGCGCAAATCAATTGGCTTACCCTCTTTAACGGCTTTTGCAATATCGAGAAGGACTCCATAGGTAACATCTATAGCATAATTAAGCCGATAGATCAACGTTGGTGTATTGTTGAGCGTCGAAAAATATTGGAAAACTCTTTCTCTTCCCAAACAGGATTGGGCATACTCGCCAATAGGTTCAGGTACGTCGATTTCGGTAGCGCCTCCAGAATCGACCGGCTTCAACGGATAAACATTGCCTGTTGAAAAGACAACAATGCGCGATCGCTTAAACTTTTCTGCAATTCGGCCGGGAAGGTAACTGTTCATCGCCCATGTAAAAGACTCTTTACCCGTAGTTCCAAACTTGGTCCCTGCAAGGTAAAGTATGTTCCTTGCATCCGGTAATTGCTGAAGTTGTTCGTCGTTCAGTAAGTCAACTGCGATGGTGCGAATTCCTTGTGCTTCGAGGTCTGCTTGTAATCCCTTTTCCGAGAAGCGCGCGACGGCAATTATATTTTTCTTAACCCCCGCAGCATCTGCCGCCTGACGTGCGAGCACGGTAAGCGATGGTCCCATTTTTCCGCCAGCGCCAAGGATCATAATATCCCCCTCGATGCGGGCCATCTCCGAAATTAGTGCATCCGAAGGTCTCAACATTTCCTGATACATAGCATGTGCATCCATTGCTTTTGTATATTGGTTCGGTGAAGGGTGAAAATACCGATACTTACCATAGCAATCTATTTTTAAAAACATTTTTTATATCTTAAAATGTTAAAGTGCGCTGATGCTTGATGTAAGACCGTGTTGTTGTGCGCGACTGAAACCGGACAGGCAATTATTCATCGTAACAAAAGTCAATGGAAGAAAAATTAAGTAAGAACCAGTTTCAGGTTGCCGCCACCGGTTTCTTAAGCCTGTTTTCCCTCGTCGGGATCATGTTCTATGGTCTACCTTTTTTTTATGATTTCTGGCTGACAGATTTTGGTTGGGACAGAGCGACTGTAACTTCGGGAAATGCTTTGGCCAAACTCATCATTGGACCACTGTTCGGTTTTCTTGCCGGTTGGATTATTGATCGGTTTGGTCCGCGAAGGCTAATGTTGTCAGGAATAGTTATGGGAGGTGTTGCGCTGGTGGGACTTAGCATGATGACTACATTGTGGCACTTCTACTTATTCTACCTTTTTAACGCATTGGGATATATGTGCGGCGGACCATTGCCCAACCAGGTTTTAGTCTCCCGCTGGTTTAATAAAGGCAGGGGTAAAGCAATGGGAATTATTTACCTCGGCATCGGGATAGGGGGTATGCTTGTCCCACAAATTGCGCGCGCGTTAACAGCAAGTTTTGGCTGGCGTGATGCTTTGATGATCCTCGGAATCCTTATGATCGCAGTTGCTTTCCCGATGGCATGGTTTGTCAAGGAGAATCCTGAACACGCATCTTCTCAGGCAGCCATCCAGGAACCGAAACCAAAGTTTGGAAAAATATTAAGAAGCTGGCCATTCTATCTCCTGGTGATTGGAAGCATGTGTTCGATCGGCGCAGTTGCAGGCACTTCCCAAAACATAAAACTGTTTCTCAGCATCGATCTTAAATATTCTCAGGAGCAGGCTGCTAATGTGCTTTCTATTGTTCTTGGGGCAAGTATTGTGGGGCGACTTTTAATGGGTTGGTTGGCAGACAGGATCCAGAAAAAATATGTGATGGTATTGATCTATTCGTTGGTTGCATTATCTATACCTTTGCTATATTTCTCTACGACTCCTGGTGTTATCTATCTCTTTGCATTTTTGTTTGGCGTAGCATTGGGTGGTGATTATATGATCATTCCGCTTATGGCAGCCGAATTGTTTGGCGTAAAGGTGTTGGGTCGTATCATGGGTCTTATAATAACACTCGATGGCGTAGCCGAAGCACTGGCACCTATGCTTGCAGCATGGCTTCGCGACAAAACCGGAAGTTATGCAAATGGTTTTGCCGCCCTTATTGTTTTGGCTGTTATAGGTACCGTTGCCGTTATAATGTTGCCTCGCAAAAAGAATGTATGATCGTCAGACGTGAAATGACAAGGCTGGATATTCCTTCTGGCATTCAGCTTTGCAGGCATGCGCGTTGGAACCAGGTATCCAGGGATTGGGATATTTTTATCCAGCGCAATCCGCGAGGCTGTCGCGCAGCTATTGACGAAGACATAAAGATGATCGTTGGTACCTTTGCTACCATTGTGTATGAAAATAAGTTTGCCTGGATCGCAATGGTTCTTGTTCATCCTCTATTTCGGCGACAGGGATTGGGCAGCCAATTATTCAGTGAGGCATTGTCTCTTATCGATGAAAATATAACGGTGAAACTAGACGCAACGCCTGCCGGCAGGGAAGTCTATCGAAAGTTTGACTTTGTCGACGAATATGAAATTCTACGAATGCACCGAGCGCCCGCATCAGCGCCTTCTTATCCAACACCTTTGGTAAGAAGCATGACTCATGAGGATTTTCCCCGTGTCCTGGAATTAGATAATAACGTCTTTGGTGCTAATCGCAATTTCATCCTGGAACGGAATTTCAACGACGGACCTGAGTATGGTTGCGTAATTGAAAGTGGTGGTCAAATTACAGGGTTTTGCTTGGGACGTCCTGGACATCTGGCGGATCAACTCGGACCTGTTATTGCACCACAGAAAGATGACGCTTTACAGATGTTATCTTATATGATAAAAAATATGGGAAACAAGCCGCTTATTGTAGACGCGATGAAGCATACCCCTGAGTGGATTAATGAATTGTCGGCGTTGGGTTTCATTGAATCGCGACCTTTGATCCGTATGTTTCGTGGATCGAATGCTTACCCTGGCATTCCAGAAAAACAATTCTGTATTCTCGGGCCGGAGTTTGGATAGCCGAAAAACTTGATCCAATACCGCGCCCGCAGCAATATACAGGAATTTGGAGACGCACTGCCTATCCTATAGTGTCCCCCGAATTAAGATCGCTTTTAACCGCAGAGGAGGAGGGAATGCACGCTGAGTGCGCGGAGGATTCATCTGAAATTTTTGAACTGGCTGCGAAGAGTAAACAGAGAAAGTTGATCGAGGCTCAGTGCCCTTGTAAGGTTGGATCCGCAACAACGCTAATTCCTTCAAGTTTCTGCACTCTGGCTGTCGGCTGTGTGCTGTCAGCTGTCAGCTTATTCCAGTGCGAAAGCCACATAGCTATCTCCTGATGTGCTGCGAAGTTTTCCTCCGCCACAGGCAATAACTACATATTGTCGTCCGTCAACGGTATATGTCGAAGGTGATGCGTATCCGGCTGCCGGCAGTGTCGTTTCCCACAGCAGCCCACCCGTTGCGCTGTCTAAAGCCCTGAATTTCATGTCAGGCGTTGCTGCAATAAAAATCAAGCCACTTTCAGTAACCAATGGCCCCCCATAGTTGTCAGTTCCTGTCGGCGGGATTCCTTTTTCTTTCAATGAAGGGAATTCACCCAGGGGGATTTGCCATTTGTGCTCACCGGTTTTCAGATCAATAGCCGTCAGTGTTCCCCATGGCGGCTTGCTTACCGGAAGACCTTTGCTGTCATACCACCGGTTATAACCAGTGTGAATATAAGGACTCACGTTGCGGCTACTTGTGCTGCTTAGTGCGACTGAAGAATCCTTTTGTTCTATAATAAAAGATAGAATGGCATTTCTTTCAGGATCCGTGAGATATGTGAACGGCGGCATCATACCACGTCCCCTCTTTAACAATTGTTCGACGTCGGGTCGGGTTGTCCGTTGACCTAGATCTACCAACGAAGGATAAGCTCCACTGTGATCACCCCGCAAGTCTTGTCCATGACAGGGCGCACAGTGCAGATCATATAATTTTTTTCCGGAAGTCGCCAGCGCTGGGTTTGGGGCGTCAGTAAGCGAAGTGTACACAGGAATCTCTTTTGCGGGTACATACATCACGCCTTCATTATCTACGCCAGCGCCGCCCCATTGTGCTCCCCCATCAGTTCCAGGAAATATTATGGTTCGTTGTCTTGTAATGGGTATGTAGGAGCTCCCTGTTCTGGATTCGGCAAGTAATTTTATGATCTGTTCGCGATCGGCTACATCTTCGTATAGATCGTCCATTGTAAAAGATTGCCGGGTAAACGGTTTAGGCAGCAACGGGATTGGCTGGGTAGGGTGGGGCTGTTCACCGGGGATATCGGAACCTTGAACTTTTCGTTCTTCGATTGGAAATAATGGCTCCCCGGTAAAGCGGTTAAACACGAAAACGTGGCCTTGCTTGGTCACTTGAGCCACCGCCGGAATTTGATTATTTTCCTTTTCAAACATGAACAAATTAGGTGGTGCCGGGATATCACGATCCCAAATATCATGATGAACGATCTGGTAGTACCATTTTAACTTTCCAGTGTTTGCATCAAGTGCGATGAGGCAGTTTGCATAAAGATTGCTGCCATGGCGATCACCACCATAGAAATCAAACGCAGCTGAACCGGTTGGAGCAAATACAATTTCGTTTTCAACGTCCAGCGCCATTCCCATCCACGAATTGGCGCCTCCGCTATTTTGACGAGCATTGGCAGGCCACGTGTCGCTACCAGGCTCACCTTTTTCCGGAATAGTATGAAAGGTCCATACGAGTTTTCCAGTGTTTGCATCATAGGCTCGAATGTCGCCCAGGAGTGCCGTTGCGCCTTCCGATACCCGTTGGCCTGTGATGAGTAGATTCTTAAAGATAACTCCTGGAGTGTTATAGCTAACGTAATCATCGGCGCCGGGCCGCCACAAGCCTTCGATAAGGTTTATCCTGCCGTCTTTACCAAAAGAAGGAATTGGAATTCCCGTTCCCGCGTCGAGTGCATACAACCACTGACCATATCCAAAAAAAATTCGTGCGCTATCACCAGTTTGATAATAGGTAACACCGCGACTTGTCATTGCATGACCTTTTTCGGTGAAATTTGTCTTCCAGATTTCGTTGCCCGTTGCCGCGTTCACTGCAAAAGCCTGTGACCCGGCCGAGACTCCATAAAGTATTCCGTTGATCACGATAGGATTGCATTGGATCTGCGAGCGGTTGTTCACTGTGTCAGCACCGCCCGAACGATATTCCCACACTTTTGTGAGTTGGCCCACGTTTTCCTTCTTGATCTGTTTAAGCGCTGAGTAATGGTTTCGATCGGGGCCTCCGTTATACTCAGGCCAATTAACAGATCCCTGCTTACAGGAAGAAAGGGCTAATGCGCAAATGGTAAAAAGCGCGAATCGAACGCTTTTCTTTGACGAAAAATTAAAATTTGAAAATTGTATGGTCAAAATACTAGTGACAAGGTTAACGCTACTGGATGCCCATGGCAATATATCTTCCGGAAAAAGATAAGAATTATTTATCTTCATTGCATATTAACCCGAACAAGTTATGCGATCTGCGATAAAAGTATTTTTTATTGCACTGTGGTTCATCGATCCCGGAACGACCGTTGGACAGACCTTTCAAATCTATAATATCGATAGTTTGAAGAAAGTCCTTTCCGCGCCACTGCACGATACCAATCGCATCAAGGCCTTGAACAATCTGGGAAGGAATTATCAAAATTCGGATACGGTGTTGATCCTAGCTGACGAGGCAATGAGGTTAAGTCAGCAAGTTGGATTTAAGCAGGGAGAGGTTGAAGCGTATAACAATATGGCCTATTGGTTCAACCAGAAAGGTAACTATCCGAAGGCTTTGGAATACTACCTTAAGGCTATACGTTTGGCTGAGCCGATAAACTATCGAGCTGGTCTTAAGCGAAGTTTCAATAGTATTTCAACGGTTTATCTATATAGAAATGATTTCAAAACGGCACGGGAATATTCTCGTAAGGCACGAAAGCTTAGCATAGAACAAAACGATCTGGTCACCCTTGCGCTAGCGTCCTCATGGCTGAGTAAAAGTCACCTTGCTTTAACGGAGAAGGATTCTGCGTTGGTCTATGCTCAGGAAAGCTATGAAGCCGCGAGAAAGACACGCGATCCATTCCCGCTTTACCTTTCCACTGCTGTACTAGGTGAAGTCCATGAGGCGGAGGGTAATTATAACTTATCACAGGAATATTTCAGGATATCGCTTGCCAACAGTAAGAAAGATGGCAGATATTTCAGAATCGCTGCAGCACATCAGCAGTTGGCTTATTTGTTTAATAAACTGAATAATAAAGATTCATGTTTCTTTCATGCAACTGAAGCCTTTCGAATATCCAAACAGGAAAATCTAACGGCAACTTTGTTTTCGTCCAGCCTGCTTTTGTCGCAAATGTTTGATGGTGTAGATGATTCGAAAAGCCTTGGGTATCACAAACTCGCACTAGCAGCAAAAGATTCATTATTTAGCCAGGAAAAAAACAATGAGGTTGAGGCACTTCGCTTCAATGAATTGCAACGGCAGCGAGAGGTTGAAGCTCAAAATATTAAAATGGCCGAACAACGGAAAAACAATCTTCAATATGCAGGAATAGCCTTCGCACTGGTTCTGCTGGTGATATTATTTTTATTACTAAGTCATTCGATACTTGCTACTCCGCGTCTTATAAAATTTTTTGGCATCCTCGCGCTGTTGATCATCTTCGAGTTTATCAATTTGTTGATTGGTCCCTTGGTCGATAGTATTAGCGGTCACTCACCCGTTATAATGCTTGTGATCATGGTGGCAGTCGCCGCTGCTCTCATACCGATACACTCCCGCATTGAACATTGGATCACCGACAGACTTATCGTAAAAAATAATAGATCCGTCTGAAAGCCGCTAAGAAGATAATTTCCACCCTGGAAGCGGATTAGATCACTAAACGTTAACAATCTGATAATCAATATGCTATAGAACAAATAGCGGTCTTTTTAAAAAACTTCACCTAAAATCTATAAAGTCTATTGATTTAGTAGGATAATGCGCTATATTTGAGCCGTGGTTTACAAAAAAGGGAGCCAACAGTAAAAATTAACGAAACTCTTACGTAATTCTTCGGAATAAAAATGACTAAGATGCTATTTCTTTTGAACCAAAATAGTTTAGCTCTTCGCTGTTGCGGATGTTGTTGTTGTCAGTTCTGACAAACGCATCGAATTATCTTATACAACAATTAAAAAATTGACACATGATACTTGTCACCACACCTTCTATCAGGGAAAGACTGAATTATAATTTTGTCAACCTATTTAAGTCATCAAGCAGGAGGGAACTTGCTATCCCATCCCAAAAATTAAATGCTGCAATTCAGAGATTGATCAAGCATGATCTACTCTCGGTAAAAGCCTTGTCGGTTGCGAAAGCTGATGCAATATTTCTTTTCGATCGATATGACCTCACTTTTACTTTGACGAACAAATACGCAGGCTACTTCGTGTTGCTGAGAGGTCTTCTTGAATTCAGTAGGCCAAGAACTATAAGAATCAATCATAGTACGGGCGATAAGAGTTTTCGTATTGAGTTTTCGGAAAAAGAGGCCGACCATATTGTATCTTATATCGAGACAATGTTGAACTCCCTGCTTAAGGAGATAAAGTTTAAAGAATCCCTAAGGGCTCTGATCAATTTCGAACAAAAGGTAAAGCGGGAACAGGCATTATTGTATACAAACCTAAAGCTATCCGCCTAAAATTTTTTTTAACAAATAATCTACTAACTCTATAGAGTAAGTGATTAATCCCACTTTGCCAACTTGTAAATAATGTCTGGGTCACTTGTTAGAAAAGAGATAAAAAATTGCCGGGTCACGACGACCACGAAGGATGCACCAAGGTCACGACGAAAGTTACTACAAGTCCGTCGTGGACTTGTGGATCCGTGGTGCCCTTTGTGACCCAACGACACTATAGACTGACAAAGTAGGATTAATACTTATCCACCAAAAAAGAATCCAAAATGAAATCAATTATTTCTGCTTCCCTTTTGACACTGGCCGCCGTATTCACAGCGTCGGCACAGGAGGGACCAATTGCAAGCATAAAAGAGGTACAAACGACTGAGAAAGTTTCAGTGCCAAAGAAGAATCAGCAAGCTGTGCGTATAACAGGGGTTCGTTTTGCCTATCCGATCGTCCAAAAATGGATTGACGAATTCAACCAGGAATATCCTGATATCCAGGTCATCATAGAATCACGCGGTTCTTCTGATCCTTCGCAATACGATGTCATGATTGAGGCTTACGAGCATAGCAGTGAAGTCAAGAATGATCGCGAGTATCTCTACATCGCGAGATATGCTGTGCTGCCGGTAGCTAACAGCAATTCCGAGTTTGCATCAAAGTACGCTGACAAAGGTCTGAATAAAGATTTGCTGGTACAGCTCTTCTTCCATGATATCTATGCCGACAAGGAGAATCAAAAGGAAGTCAAAGAACCATATACTATCTACACCCGTCTGCAAAAGGCAGGGGTACCCATTACTTTTTCAAACTATTTCGGTTTCGAACAAAAGGATGTAAAAGGCAAAGCAATTGCCGGCGCAGATGAACATTTGCTCAAAGCATTGCTCCGTGATTCAACAGGTCTTTCCTATCTCCCTCTTTCGTTAATATATGATAATGAAACTAAGAAGGTAAAAAATGGCCTGACTGTATTGCCCGTTGACCTTAATGGCAACGACAAGGTAAATGATGACGAAAAGTTTTACGAAGATTTGTCCGCAGTTACGGAACGTCTGGATAATGCTTCTCCCAAGCAAATCAAGAACGTACCCATAGAATACCTACATTTTTCGGTCGATAAGAAGAGCATAAACGCTGATGCTATCACATTCTTGCGGTGGGTTGTTAGGAATGGTGAAAAAGATCTTCACGATTTTGGGTACCTCAAGCCAGAACCACAACGGCTGGAAAGGGAAAAGTTTGAGCAGTTCGCATCCAAGCGTCTAAAATAACAATTGCGTCTGTCCCAAACGTTGCAAACCATCACGAACCATAAAACTATCATCATTCAAATGAAACCACTTTACCCCGACAAAGTAAGATCGTTGATCTTCATTGTTCCGATTTTGATTTTCGGCAACTTTGCTATTGCGCAGTCTTTAATAAAGGGCGTGATCACCGGTAGTGACGGCACGCCTTTGCCCGGTGCCACAGCATCGATAAAAGGCACCGGCACATTCGCTGTAGCGGACGTGAACGGTCAATTCAGTATAGCTGCTCCCGCTACATTTCCGTTCACACTGAGAATTAATTCTGTAGGATATAAAGTTCAGGAAATTCAGGTTTATGAAATAACAGATGAACCATTTGAGATTACTCTTATCGACGATAGCCTTCTGGATGAAATCGTTGTTACGTCGCGCCGGAGAAGTGAAACACCGCAGGAAATTCCTATTCCTATCTCAGTTGTCGGTGGGTCGATAATCGAAGAGTCTGGCGCGTTTAACGTTAACCGCGTAAAAGAATTGGTACCCTCTGTGCAGTTATATTCGTCGAATCCCAGAAATACTACCCTTAACATCAGGGGTCTGGGATCAACTTTTGGTCTTACCAACGACGGAATTGATCCTGGTGTTGGATTTTACGTCGATGGCGTTTATTACGCCAGGCCTGCGGCCACCACGTTAGACTTTGTAGATGTGGAGCAGATCGAAGTTTTACGCGGGCCTCAAGGTACATTATTCGGTAAAAATACCACAGCAGGTGCTTTCAACATTAAGACACGCCCAGCCAGCTTTACTCCCGGCGCCGTATTCGAATTAAGCTATGGTAACTACGGATATATCCAGGCGAAATCTTCGGTAACTGGACCCCTTGTTAAAGATAAGCTTGCCGCCCGGGTTTCTTTTTCTGGAACGCAGCGCGATGGAACGATCTACAATGTCAGGACCGACAAATATCTAAACGATCTCAATAACCTTGGAATTCGGGGACAAATATTATTTACTCCAACGGATGACATTGAAATTACCCTTATCGGTGACGCTACACGCCAGCGCCCGGCTGAAGGTTACACGCAGGTCATCGCTGGTGTCGTAGAAACCAGGCGTCCTGCATACCGCCAATTCCGCAATATTATTGCCGACCTTGGATGGCAATTGCCCAGTGAGAATCCGTTCGACAGACTTGTTGATCAGGATGGCACATGGCGTGCTGGTAATGACCACGGAGGTGTTTCATTGAATGTTGATGCAAAGCTTGGCCCTGGCAAACTTACTTCAACCACAGCATGGAGATACTGGAATTGGGATCCTTTGAATGACAGGGACTTTACAGGCCTTAACTCAACTGCAAAATCGCAGGCTACTTCCAAATTCCAGAACTGGTCACAGGAAGTACGTTATGCGGGTGACTTTGCAAAGAATTTTAGTGGGGTAGTGGGTGTGTTCCTCATCGGGCCAGATCTCAAGACGGATCCGGCGCATATTGAAGAGGCTGGACCAGATCAGTGGCGCTTCCAACAAAATACTACCAATACTGAATTGTGGCAAACGCCAGGATTGTTTGATGGGCATGGATCCAGCACAGTATTCACACTCGAGACTTTTGGTGCTGCGGCATTTGCAAACATCGA
>CAMLER010000016.1 GCA_946478915.1 uncultured Chryseolinea sp. | reverse complement strand
GGAACGAAAGTCTCCTTTATCGTGCGCAGCGAAACCCACCGAAGCAGGTTGACCTTTGCTCCAGCCTTATCGTTGGTTCCCGATCCACGAGCGCCTCCGAATGGCTGCTGTCCTACCACTGCGCCGGTAGGCTTATCGTTGATGTAGAAATTGCCGGCTGATTGGCACAGTGCCTGAGTGGCAAGTTCAATTGCGTAACGATCTTTTGCAAAAATTGATCCCGTTAACGCATAGGGCGAAGTGTTATCAACCAGTTTCAATGTTTCTTCGAAATTCGATTCATGATATACATAAATCGTAACCACCGGGCCGAAGATCTCTTCACACATGGTGACAGAAGAAGGATCTTTTGAAACGATTACGGTTGGCTCAATGAAATATCCCTGCGACTTGTTATAGTTACCTCCCGCTATAATTTCGTTTGCAGGATTCTTTTTCGCGTCGTCGATATATTTTGTAATTGTATTAAAGGCCTTCTCGTCGATCACCGCGTTAATAAAATTTCCAAAATCTTCCGGGCTACCCATCTTAAATGTCTTAAGATCTGCCAGCAAATGAGCCTTTACATCATCCCACAAGTTGGAAGGGATGTAACAACGAGATGCCGCCGAACACTTTTGGCCTTGAAATTCAAAAGCTCCTCTCGAGATTGCTGTTGCAACTTCCCTGGCGTTTGCGCTGTGATGAGCAACAATGAAATCTTTTCCCCCGGTTTCGCCGACAATTCTTGGATACGATCTGTATTGGTGAATATTCTGACCGATGGTCTTCCAGATATTTTGAAAAACTTTGGTACTTCCTGTAAAATGGATACCTGCAAAGTCACGATGACCAAAAATCACTTCACCAACGGTTGGCCCATCTGCATAGATCAGGTTGATAACCCCATCCGGCAACCCCGCTTCCTGTAGTACCTGCATGATCACATTCGCCGCCAGAATCTGTGTGTAGGCAGGCTTCCATACGACAGTATTACCCATCATTGCCATGCTGGTAGGAAGGTTACCGGCGATCGCAGTAAAGTTGAAAGGCGTTAACGCAAATGTAAATCCTTCGAGAGGCCGATATTCCATCCGATTCCAAATGCCCGGCGATGACGCTGGTTGATCCTGGTAGATCTCTGACATGTAGTGAACATTGAATCGCAGAAAGTCGATCAGCTCACACGCACTGTCAATCTCCGCCTGATAACAGTTCTTTGATTGCCCAAGCACGGTCGCCGCGTTTATTTTATACCGGTAGGGACCGGCAAGTAGATCGGCGGCCTTCAAAAAGATTGCCGCTCTGCTTTCCCAGGATAGGTTCGCCCACAATGGTTTAGCTGCCAGGGCGGCATCAATGGCTTGCGTTACGTGCTCGCGGTCTCCTTCGTGAAAATATCCAAGTACGCGTTGGTGGTTGTGTGGTGAAGATAGTTTTTGTTTTTTGTCCGTGCGAACCTCAGCGCTTCCAATATACATAGGAATGTCCACTTCGCTGGACAAGGCATCCTCCAACGCTTTTTTTAACTCGCTTCTCGAATTACTTCCAGGCTCATAATTCAAGACCGGTTCGTTTTTGGGAACAGGGACCACGAAAAATCCATTTGCCATACTATTAGTTTTTTATCATTAAAGAATTGTGCGCAGTTCCGAAAGACAGTTTATCTCATATGCGCTAAATCCATCATGCTCTATTTTTTCCGGGTTATAAAACACGGCATCGATATACGCATTGCATGCACCTCCGATGTCCGTGATCAGATTATCACCCACCATCAAAGCTTCGTAATTCTTTATACTGTGGCAATTGAGCGCAAAATTAAAAATCTCGCAAGATGGTTTCCGGCTTCCGGCCTTTTGTGAGGTAATGATATGATCGAAATAACGCGTGAGATTGCTTGATTTCAATTTCAGGTGTTGAATTTCCTCAAAACCATTTGTTATCACGCTAAGCTTGTATTGACCGGAGAGATATTCAAGGATTTCGATCGCATGGGGCATGACGTGAGGTTTCTGTGGGCATATTGTGAGGTAATCGCGTGAAAGGTCCTCACACAAAGTTTGGTCTTTTACACCAAACGGCTCAAGCACCAATTTGAATCGATCGGTCCTGATCACATCACTTGTGATGGCCCCGGTATCAAATTGAATCCAGAGTTTCGTATTGACATCCTTAAACTGTTGTGTGAAGGCGTCGGGGCTCGTTACGCCTTTTGTGTCAAGATCATATTGATCATAGAGTTCGACCAGCGTTTCCGCTGAATTTTTCTCGTAGTCCCAAAGCGTATGATCAAGATCGAAGAAAATGCAATTGTAATTTTTTTTCTTATTTCCGTTTTCCGTCATCTGACTTTTTGCCATTCCTGAATTTGAAGCTTATTTATTGCTAACTCTCTGTTGGTAAATAAAGTTTGATAGATCTTCTGATCCTCTATCAATTGTGCATCCCGTTTCAAAAACTGAAAAATTTGCTGGATAATTTCTGCAACGCTGTCTTTAATTTGATAGAAAACCCAATGATTATACCGCCGGGAACTCAGGATTCCTGCGTTCTTCAGGTATATCAAATGGCGGGATGTCTTGGCCTGCGTAAAATCGAGGATCTTTTCGAGGTCTGAAATACACATTTCGCCGTTTGTCACAATCAGCCCGAGTATTCTAAGCCGCGATTCGTCGGCGCACGCCTTGAAAATTTGGGATCCCAGGGTAAGATTAAAACTTTTAAGTCGCATTTGGCATCCAATGTGTTGCGGCAAAGGTATAGAAATTAGGCGCTTTTGACGCTTCTGACTATATTTGAAATCCATGAATACCCGGACTATGATTAAATGGAATGTGAAGGGGATGCTTCTCGTTATCAGTGTTTTACTGCTGCTATTCGGGACAATCATACCGGGGAACGCCCAACAAAAAAAACGTGTCATCCAATTATCGGGTGTCGTTTTGGAGGAGGATTCTGTGTCGGGCGCACCTGTTCCCGGTGTCCATATTTATGTGCCGAAAGCTGGTAGAGGAACTACTACGAATGGCATGGGATTTTTTTCAATGCCGGTACTTGAAGGGGATGAGGTAGTTATTAGCGCGGTGGGATACGATCGCCAAAATGTAACTGTTGAGCCCGATTGGCCCGAATTTCAGACTATCATTATTACCCTGACGCAGGATACTACCTTCTTGCCCGAAGTTGTAATATTTCCATTCCCCACGGAAGAGGTCTTTAAGCAGGCAGTTCTTGCTATGAATATGCCTTTAAACAACGATGGAATTGATAAACGAAATTTTAACGAGGAATTACTGGCCCTAATGGTTAAGACAACACCGATGGATGGATATCAGAATCAGCGTTACTATCTCGATCAGTGGGCAAACTCGGCTGGGAGCCGGTTTCAGCCTGTAACTAATCCTTTCCTGAATGTTTTTAATTGGGCGAAATTCTTCAGCTCATTGAAACAGAATGATAAAAAGAAAAAGAAGTAGGCAGGCCGGCGACCTGTTAACGCAATCAAGTTTCAATATCCATAAGGGATTTTTTCATTAAAACTGTGGTTTTCTCTCGCAGGAGAGTGAAACGAATGTGGAATCTTTTTTCACAGTCACTAAAAAAAATTAGATTCGCACCAGTTTTTTCGGGGCGTAGCGCAGCCCGGTTAGCGCACCACGTTAGGGACGTGGGGGTCGGATGTTCGAATCATCTCGCCCCGACATCGCTCGTCTAAGCCTTGTGGCTTATGCGAGCATTGCTCGGAATAGACTTCTGCTCGGCGAGCGAAGCCCGAAAGGAGTTCAAGAATTTTAGGGCTCTGCCCGCCGAAGCCCACAGGGCGAAGGCGGGCTTTTTTTATTCACTGGCAACTGATGGATAAGCAATACCTGTGACCACTTAAATAGGTCGCGTACTCACTTCACTATACTCATCTTTTAACACCATTTCCGGTCGCTGAGCATATTGTCCAATTATTACGTTTGGCGTAGTGTACGCAAACTGCTTGAAGTCTTTTGCCAAGTGAGCATAGTCGCTATAACCATGATGGATCGCTATTGTTAGCCAATCCATCTCGGGGTGTTGTTGTTTGAAAAAGAATGCCTGCGAAAATCTGCTGATGCGACTGTACAATTTCGGTCCGATACCAATGCGCTCGACGAACTTGCGTTCAAATTGCCGCGCACTGAGGTTCGCCTGACTGGATAACCAGTCCAGGGAGAACTGTTGAGGTCGTTCAATTAATATTTGCGCAACGCGATCAAGTGGGTGGGCCTCTCTTTTCAAAAACCTGCATTTTTTGATCAAATATCTTTCGACGCATTCGATCATTTCCGAATGGCACAACGCATTCGCCACCTGGTCGTTGACAGTCCTCAACTCAGCCGACAACAATGATTCTGCATCGTCAAAATGAGCTGTTAGCTCATGGCTCGGAATTCCAAGCAGCCGAAAGAGTCCCCCTGGCTTAAATACAACCATAACCATTAGAAAATCCTCGTCCCATTGCGGATGAAAGTCTAACCTAGATACTTGTTGCCCGAATAAAGCATTATGCGCAATCTCCTTGATTGTTCCAGATTCGACATGATGAGCTTTGATGTACCCTCTTGCAAAAAAGACTAAGGCTTGCTCAATTCGAGTCGGATAGGGCTTTATCGGATAGTATCCTTCTTTCGGGTTAAAATGCATCATCAAGTAATATTCAACAATAGGACGCAAGTCATGGCTTGGGTGAAATTCTTTAAAGATCATCTTCCTTAGAATATGAACGTTGTTGCGCGGAAAGGCATAAGACGGGTATTAGTGAGACTATCATTTTAAAAGGACCTCAACCAAATTTTCTGGCATTGAGAAGAATGGTGAATGACTGCTTTCTAATTTAAACAACTTTTCAATAGGTACATTGATAGCGATACTTGTCTTATCAAGATCATTTGCCTTAGTACACAAAATGTAGTTCTTAGAGATCGACCCATATCGCGCATCTGTCAGTTTCACTGGCGTTACCAGGCAAATCATTGGTTGTCGCCCCACATGGTCTTTTGCGAAAGCCACGTCTTCAGGAGAACAATCATGATAAAAAAGTGATTCAATCGCATCGGTCCTGATTGTGCTGGTCTTTTGGTCTTCCGAGAGAATCAGGTTTGGAAGAAGTCCGGGACCCTGCTGTTCACCAATTTTTGCTGCTTTTTCTGCCAGGGATAATACAGATTCTCCGGATCGGGGCATGAATGCATCGAGAAAGATCAGCCTCGACACTTTTTCCGGTCCTAACTCTTCGGCGGCTTGGGCGATGACCACTCCAGCCATTGAATGGCCTACGAGAATTACCTTTTCTGATGTCGCATTGCAAGCCATAACAACCTTGCGGACGTATTGATCCAGCGTGACGCGTCCGATGTTGCTTGTATCCCTACCGTGACCCGGGAGGTCTAATGCTGTCACTGAGTGTCCTTTGCTTTCCAGCATGGGGACTACTTTGTCCCAGCACCAGGAAGCGTGCCAAGCACCATGTACAAGAATGTATGTTTTTTTTTGAGCAGGCAATGACAATAGGAGGGGCATCAACGCCAATGCGACCAATAGTTTCATGTTTTTAAGTTTAGTTAAACCAAACTTACCTATCATCATCATTAGCCCACAAGTAAGAAAACGACATCCTGGTGCGATCTGGAACCGCTCTGTCCTGACCCCTGCCGATTTATAGTTTTTAAATCACGTGTCTGACTTTTTTGTACTTCTGACCAGTCACAGTATTAAACTTAATCCAGTCATACTGGCCTTTATGTCTAAAAAAACCACGTCATTATTTCAGTACAATAAAATGGATAGAAAATTGTCTATGTAATCAAAAGGAGATTTTATGGATTCATTTTCTCAGATGATCATCGATGCTGTAGAGAAAACAAAGAATGCAGTCGTCAAAATAACAGTCTTTAAGACAATCAAGGGAAGGCTAGCACCCGCTGGGTCGGGTTCGGGTTTCATTTTTTCGTCCGATGGAATGGTTTTTACCAATAGCCATGTTGTGCATGGAGCCGAAAAGATCATGGTTAGCCTGTTGAATGAAAATGAGATTGAAGGAGTAATCATTGGCGAAGACCCGGATACAGACCTTGCAATTTTGAAGATCTATTCAGAAGGTTATTCGGTGGCCAAGCTGGGGGACGCTTCACAGCTTCAAATCGGACAGCTTGTCATCGCCATCGGCAATCCGTACGGATATCAGCACACCGTTACAACGGGTGTGGTAAGCGCGCTCGGCCGAACGCTTCAGACCCAATCCGGTAAGCTGGTCGACAATGTTATCCAAACCGATGCAGCACTGAACCCAGGTAACTCTGGAGGGCCTATGATCACTACCGACGGCGTTGTGATCGGTGTAAACACTGCAATGATCCAGGGCGCACAAGGTTTAAGTTTTTCTGTCGATATAAATACGGCCAAGGAGATAGCCCAACAGTTAATTCAGCACGGCAAAGTGTTCAAGGCTTATTTAGGAATAATGCTGCAGGAGGTCGTTATTAATCCAAAGATCAGGCAACACTACAATCTTTCGAATAAAAAAGGGTTGTTCGTTACAAGGATAGAGCCTGATTCACCGGCTTCGCGTTCCCAACTTCAAGAAGGCGATATCGTCATCAATTTTAACGGACATCCTGTAAATTCAACGCATGAGCTATTCAAAGAATTAGCGAGGAAAGAGATTGTCAACATTATCGATATCTCGGTAATACGCACGACCGAACTGCTTCATTTTACCGTTGCGCCGTTGGAGGTAAAAATAGGTTAAAGGTTGAAAGTTTCAGGTTTGAAGTTCACTCGAGGACGGAGTAACATTAAATCGAACACATTGGAGCCCCTGCGACAACAGGACACCCTTATACCTTATACCTTATACCTTTTTCCCCAATCTCCACACTCACCAATCCAGACTAAACACTAATATCTCTTCCTCTTAAAATCTGACGCTCTGGAGTTTTTGTAGGAATTACCTGATGATCGCCCTCTTCTAAAATCACGTGATGATGATTCACCGCGAGAAGGAGTTTTTCTTTCGGTCACTTCCAGTCGAACCTGTCTACCCTTGTATTCGACGCCCTTGAATTCGTTAAGAACAGTATCGGCTTGACCCTTCTCTACTTCGAAAAAGGAATAAGCACCCTTCAGCTCCAGTTTTCCTATTGATTTCTTACTAATCCCAGTCGAATCTTCAATAAGACCCAACATACTGCTATTGTCCAGGCCATCCATTTTCCCAAGGTTGATAAAGAAACGTGTACCCGTAACGTAGCGATCGTCACTGGAGCCCCCGGACCTGCGATCGTCCTGGTTCAAGTCCGGCGCGTTGCGATAGTAGTCCAGGAAGCGATTAAACTCAATCGAAGCAAAGCGCTTTATCAACTCTTGTTTCGAAATGTCCTTGAGTTCTTCAAAAACGGCTGGTAAAAATTCTTCGATTTCTTCCTCGTTTACTTTTACCTCGCGAACCTTATGCATGAGCGCCAGCAATTGTTTCTGACATACCTGCGAGCCTGTCGGCACCATCATCCGTTTGAATGGCGATTTCAAAGATTTTTCCAACTGTTTTACTCTTCCGAGTTCACGCCTTGTGATCATTGCAATTGAAATGCCCTTCTTTCCCGCCCGGGCTGTACGCCCACTGCGATGCGTGTAAAACTCCATCTCATCCGGAAGATTCATGTGGATGACGTGGGTGATGTCTTCCACGTCGATGCCGCGCGCAGCAACATCCGTTGCGACCAGTATTTGTAGTGAGCGATTTCTGAATTTCACCATCACCCGGTCACGTTGCTGTTGTGTAAGATCGCCATGCAAAGCATCGGCATTATAACCATCTTTCATCAACATTTCTGCAATCCTTTGCGTGTCAATTCGGGTACGGCAGAAAATGAGCCCAAAGATGTCCGGATTATCATCCAGGATTCGCTTTAGCGCAAGGTATTTATCCTTTTCCTGCACCATAACATAGTGGTGCTCGATATTAATATTGCCGGCATTCTGTTCGCCCACCGTTAACTCATGCGGGTTGCTCATGTAATTCTTCATGATGGCTTTTACCTCGCGCGGCATTGTCGCCGAAAAAAGCCAGGTGTTTTTATCATCCGGGGTGAAGGAAAGTATCTTATCCAGATCTTCCTTAAATCCCATGTTGAGCATTTCATCGGCCTCGTCTAGTACGACATATTGAATTGTACCTAGATTGATTGCTTTTCGATCGATAAGGTCAATGAGTCGTCCTGGAGTAGCGACAATAATCTGCGCCCCACGTTTTACTTTTCTGATTTGCTCGCTGATGCTTGATCCTCCATAAACTGCAACGATATTGAATGGCTTGAACTTTTCGGTAAAATTTTCAAGGTCGCTTGTGATCTGTAACCCAAGCTCGCGCGTGGGTGCCAAAATCAGTGCCTGGGTATGTTTGCTGCCAGCATCGATCAACTCGAGCAGCGGTAGTCCAAAGGCGGCTGTCTTGCCGGTCCCGGTTTGGGCCAACCCAACAAAATCGCCATTTCCCTTCAATAACACGGGAATAGCTTTTTCCTGTATGGGGGTTGGTATTTCAAAGCCGATCTGGAGAACCGATTCGACTAATCCCTTGGAAAGACCCAAGGCTTCAAAAGATTTCATTAATTTTTTTTAAGTGAGGTGCAAAGGTAAGGGAAATTAGAAGATTGGAAGATTAGAAGATTGGAAGATTAGAAGATTAGAAGATTAGAAGATTGGAAGATTTGGTAGTTGTCCGGGATTTAGGTCAGGTGGGAGAATATTAAGTGTTTACTCGAGTACCACAAACGTCACCACGAGCGGGAAATGCCGGATCTAATTTTCTAATTTTCAAATCTTCAAATCTTTAAATTTTAATATCTTGCGCGCCTGAGGGGGCATTAGCTCAGCTGGCTAGAGCGTCACGCTGGCAGTGTGAAGGTCATCGGTTCGACTCCGATATGCTCCACGGAGGCTGTCCACCAAGGGCAGCCTTTTTTTGGCGCGGAGATATGTATACTTGTCTGCAGGCAAAAGGCATAACCTAAGGACTGTCCTTGATAGACCTTACACCTCCTGCATATTGCTCACTCTCAAAAATGTACAATGAAGGTAGTGCCTCTATCGATTTCGCTTTCAGCCTTGATGGATCCACCCAATGCCTCTACCTGTGTTTTAACCAGAAAGAGTCCTACGCCTTTTGCATCCTTGTGTGTATGGAATGTTTTGTGAAGACCAAACAACTTGTTGCCGTGCCTTGCCATGTCGATACCCAATCCGTTGTCATGTACTCTTAGCTCGATGCCGGTTTCAATCTTGGACGTTATTACCCTGATCTCCGGTTTTCTCTTTGGTGATGAGTATTTAAGCGCATTGCTCAGAAGGTTTTGAAAAATGCTTTCGAGATACGCTTTCGAATAATATATTTTGGGTGCATCGTTAAAATCAAAGGTAACGGATGCGCTACTTTGAATGAGCTCACCTTCCAACGACTGGATTACTTTATCAAAGATCTCTTTGAAGCGTATTTCTACTCTCGGGATATCGGTGTCAGTTTTTACTTTGAGCGTTTCCATCAACTCATTCATGGTTTCACCCAGGTTGCTTGACACGGTTTTGATCTTGTCAAATATTTGCTGGTAATCGAGCAGTGTGCTGTTCGCATCCAAGAGACCGATCAGCGCTTTGATGTTGCCGACAGGCGAACGCAAATTATGGGAAATGATATGTGCGAATTCGTCGAGTTGGCGATTTTGCTCCTGAAGCTTGATGGCAATGGCCTCCAAACTTTCCTTTGACTGCAGCAATTCGTTTTCTGATTTTTTTCGTTCTGTAATATCGATTGCAGAAGTGTACATCAGTTGATTTTTCACATCGGAAGCGGAACTCCAGAGCAGCCATCTGTAAGATCCGTCTTTCCCGCGAAACCTGTTTTCAAAGTGTTGCATGTCGTTTCCTTCCGCCATGAACTTCAACATCTCTTCAGTTGCTTCAACATCATCCGGATGAACGAACGCTACGAAACGTTTGGCTTTTAGTTCCTGCTCCGTCCAGCCCAGGAGTTGCATCCAGGCAGGGCTGAGCTTCTTAAAGTATCCATCAAACCCCGTTATCGCATTCAGGTTGACAGCCGTGTTAAACAGTCTGTAATTCTCTTTCGCGACTTTAAGCAGTTCTCTTTCCGCGTTTTTTTGGGCGGTGATATCGATGATAAATCCTTCGATTGTGATACTTCCGTCTTCGTCTACGACAGGCATCCCATCTTCCTTAACGTATTTCCAATTGTCTGTACCCTGCAGGATGCGGTACTCAATACTGAAATTATTTTTTTGGTCGACCGCCCGTTCAATTTCCATCCTGACCCTTTCTTTGTCGTTTGGATGCATCAAGTCTCCGAAGTCCATTCTACCCGAAAGGAACTCGCCAGGTCCGTAACCTGTCAGTTCCTCAACACGCGAATTAAGGAAGAGCATTGTATTCGGTTCATTATATTTCCGGAGATAAATCACCCCTGGAATATTTTCAGTCAGCGCTCTGAATTTTTCTTCACTCTTAATCAATTTCGATTCAGCTTCTTTCTTACTTGTAATATCTTCAACCCTTACTGTAACCCTTTTGGTAGGTTTACCATTTTCATAAATCATTGAAAACTTTGCATTGAACCACCGATTCGAACCAGGTACGATTGATTTGTAGTCATACGATTCCGGTTGACCTGTTTCCATCACCTTCATTCTCAGTCCCTCCAGGGTGACGGCAAAATCCTTATCAAATAATTCATCGATTTTTCGGCCGAGAATTTTAGCGCGTGGAAAAAAAAGATCTTCGTCGTTTTTTGTCCAAACGTTAAGGAAGCGGCCGTCGTCATCAATCTCAAACACGATGTCATCCAGCGAACTGACAAGAGCATTCAAATGCGCTTCCGATTTTCTGACCAACTGCTGTGCCCGTCGGGTCTCCGAAATATCGATGACAACGCAGGTGTATCCCAATAATTTGCCAGAATCGTCCCAGAGGCCGTTCATCGAAACAGAAACAGGAACACGCGATCCATTTTTTCTAATGTAA
The DNA here is from genome assembly GCA_946478915.1 of uncultured Chryseolinea sp. The sequence continues at coordinate 7,338 of CAMLER010000016.1, read as the reverse complement.
GTCCAATCATCGCGATCAGGGCTCTTCAAAAACTGAGCTTTAAAGGAAAGTGCTTCAAAATTTGGGTCTACGTCGAGGCCAAGTTCTTGTGATAACCGCGACGCTCTTTCAATAAGTTCAAGATTGTCGTGCAGCGCTACGAGCGTAACCTTTCCAATCAGTTCCTCTGAGGAATAGCCCAATAGATTTTCTGCTGCCTTGTTCAGGCCTTTTATTATTCCTTTCGTGTCGGTCGAAATTATAGATAGCGCAGAGGCATTTATAATTGCTTCCTGGAGACGATGGACCTCTTTCAGACCGTTGGACATGGTATCTTCCGCCTCATTTTTAATTAAAGGAAATTTATCCATTTATTAATTTCCGGATCATAAATTTATAAAATTGCTGAAGCATGCTAGCGGCGGCTACAAATTTAATTATTATCGGGTGTATTAAAGCCGCGCTGCCTTGATGCCTCAAAAACAACGATTGCTGCAGCCGTGGAAACGTTCAGGGAGTCAATCTTTCCCTGCATAGGAATAATGATATTTTGGGACGAATACTTAGTCCAAGTTTCGGATAGCCCGGATGACTCGGTTCCCATAACGATAGCAGATGGTTTTGTGAAGTCTATTTTGTGATATGATTTGGAGGCCTTCAGGTGTGTACAATAAATAAGAATATCATTTTTGGATAGCCACTCAATCGTTTCTTCCGACGACGCATATGCTAACTGATTGGTAAACACGCATCCAACACTGGATCTAATTACATTCGGATTATAAAAATCAACGAGAGGATCACAAATGATAACCGCATCGATACCCGCAGCATCTGCCGTGCGCAGAACCGCCCCCATGTTGCCCGGCTTTTCAATCGATTCCAGCACTAAAACCAAAGGATTTGAACTTAGCCTTATGGCATTTAACGCATGATGTTTTTTTTCAGCCAGCGCGATCACTCCTTCAGTACTTTCACGATAAGCAATTTTGCTAAAAACATTTTCATCCACAGGCACCAACAGTTGTTCGTTCTTTACAATCGCTAGAACCTCCGATGGAGCGATAATCGTCGGACAAAAAAACACACTGTCGATTTTATATCCACTACCTGTTGCAAATCCAAGTTCCCTAACACCCTCAATCACAAATTGGTTTTGTTTCTTTCTTTCTCTCGACTTTTCCAAAGAGAGAATGTATTTAATTTTCGGATTTTGGAGGCTGGTAATGAGGGGGTGCATGATGCTTCCAGTGGATTTCTTCTACGGTTTTTGGTGGCGAAGCTGAAGTCTCACAACGTTGCTTTCATTGGTCGTCGCCGCGCGATTATCATCCACTTCTTGAACGAAGATAGAAAATTCCGCTACACTTTCTCCAGAGGCAGCGGCACTCAGGTTTTGCAATGCATGACTAATAGTATTGATCGGGGCCGTATAAAATTGCTAAATTAGCTATCCAACTAGGTTGGTCTTTCAAGTTTAAAACTCTGTCTCACAGAGATATGTTCGCAATGAAAAGAAGATGCAAACAGGTTGTGTTTATTCTCTTCCTTTGCTTCACATGCGCCTTGTCTCCTTCACATGCGCAGGAAAGCGAAAAACTGGACAGCCTCGCTTTTCTTCTTAGAAAGTATCCTCAAAAGGACTCTGCAAGGTTCAAGATATATGGCGAACTGTGCTGGCTTTATGCGACAACACGTTCAGAAACCGCTATCGCCAAAATGTATGCAGATAGTATCTATTATCTGGCGCTGGCGCTGGAGGATCCACGGGGGGAAGCAATGGCCCATTTTTACTATGGATGCATTGGACGCTTTGAGGGAAATCACACCGAGGCGTTGAAACACCTGAACTCCTTCATTGAATATCACAGAAATCAGGGAGATTCATCCCGCGTTGCAAGGGCCTTGTTTCAGGTAGGAACTGTTCTTTTGCAGATGGATGAGCCAGAAGCTGGTTTAAAAGCTCTTTATCGAGCACTGGCTATCCATGAAACACGGTCGGATATTTCAGATATCAATCATATTCTTAACGCGATTGGTACGGTGCTGAAAAACACTGGCAACTATGACGAAGCTATTCAAGTTTACGAAAGGGTATTGAAAACGGATAGCATGAATGCGGATGTGCTCATGAATCTGGGCAACGTATATTCAATTACGAAGCAGTATGACCAGACATTAAAGTATTATAACAAAGCCCTGGCCATCGACAAGGCTATTGGCCAGCAATGGGCAGTGGCTTATGATCTTGAAGCAATCGGCGGATTATTTAACGATTTGCAGAAGCATGACAGCGCTTTGATCTATCACAGGCAATCACTTGAAATACGCAAGAATCTTCCCGACAGAAGGGAGAGCGCTATCAGTCTTAGTCAGGTTGGCCTGACACAAACTTATTTAGGCAATTTTGACCAGGCGGAAATACTATTAACAGAAGCACTCGCAATTGCGGACGCAATACGTTCCCGGTCACTTAGAAGAGACATCTATGAAAAGTTGGCGTTGCTTTATGAAAGAAAGAAAGACCTGCGGCAATCGTACTACTATTATAAACAGTTTGTTGTGTTGAAAGACAGCTTGATTAACGAGGCTTCTTTGAAACAGGTTAATGAGCTGAAGGCGCGATATGCAACCGATCGGAAAGATCAGCAGATCGAACTTTTGTCGAAAGAAAATGAAGTCAATATTAAGGAACGTCAGCGCTTGTCCGTCGTTAAGAATTCCGTTATCACCGGTATCATCCTCGTTGCTTTGCTGGCCGGATTGATTGTCTATACACTGATGCAGCGATTAAAAAATCAAAAAGTATTGGAAGCAAAGAACAATGAGGTCAAAGAAGCCAACTTTAAAAGTCAGCTGAGCGAGTTGAAGATGAAAGCCTTACAAGCCCAAATCAATCCGCATTTTATTTTCAACTGCATGAATTCAATTAATCAAATGATAATCGAAGGGCATAACGACAGAGCATCAATTTACCTTTCTAAATTCTCGAAATTGATCCGGTTAGTACTTGAAAATTCTGAATCCACTGAAGTTCCGTTGAAAGATGAGATATCACTGCTGGAAGCTTATATCCAATTGGAAGAGTTGCGATTTAACGGATGTATCGGATATCATCTCAATACTGCAAAAGATATTGATCCGGAGAATGTTTTCTTGCCTTTTATGGTGCTCCAACCTTTCGTCGAGAATGCAATATGGCATGGGTTGAGACCGAAAGCACAAACCGGAGATGGTAAAATAGACATTTCGATAGCACAAAACGATGGATTATTAGTTTGCCAGATCGAAGATAACGGTATCGGTAGGGAACGGTCGAATCAGATGCAGAGCAAGACGGTTTGGAAAACCAAGTCCATGGGACTGAAGATTACAGAGGAAAGGCTCAAGTTATTAAACAAAGAGTTTAAAAAGCAACTTATTCAGATAACAGACTTGAAGGATGCTGAGGGCCAGGCACTTGGTACGAGAGTAGAAGTTACCATTCCATTGATATGATTAGAACGATAATTATTGATGACGAAGCTCTCGGGCGGCAATCCATCAAGGACGCCGTACAAAAATACTGTCCCGATGTTTCCATCGTGGCGCTATGTGAAGATGCTCAGCGCGGTATTGAAGCAATTAACGAATTTAAGCCAGATCTAGTTTTTCTGGATATTCAAATGCCAGGCATGTCGGGATTCGATTTGCTGCAGCGGCTGGCGCCAGTAACCTTCCAGGTGATTTTTGTTACTTCTTATGACCAATATGCCGTAAAGGCCTTCAAGTTTAGCGCGTTGGATTATTTGTTAAAACCTATTGATGCCGATGAATTAAGACAGGCCGTGCAGAAAGTAAAAGATAGATCAGATGCAACGAATGTAACGCACCGCTTCGAATCACTGCTTAATAATATTCATTTCAAGGCAGGAAAAATTGAAAAGGTTGCGATTCCCACCCATGACGGCATTGATTTTTTTAACACCGATGATATTATTTATTGTCAGGCCGAAGGAAGCTACACCACCCTGTTTATGGTGAATCACAGAAAGGAGCTTGTAGCCCGGACTTTAAAAGATTTTGAGAACCTGCTGGGCACTTCCGGGTTTTGCCGGGTGCATAACTCATCTCTTATTAGCTTAAAGCACGTACAGAAATATGTTAAGGGAGAGGGCGGATATGTAATTCTGACCGAAGGACATCACGCCGATATTTCCCGCAGGAAAAAAGAAGAGTTTCTCAGTATACTCCATAGGTTGTAAGCCAGGCATTCCTACACGCCTCCAATTACAAACTGAATGCCGCCAACCAGCAACTCACGTTTCACTGCGGCATACTTTCGTTTCTACCTTGAACAAGAAAGGGGTTCTCCTCTCAAGTTGAATTAGGTGTAAGGCAATTTAAAGAACAGGCATATGAAATCAGGTATTTGTCTGCCCAATGGGCTATGCTCAATTTGTTTTGGCTTGCTTATGTTTTTCACGTCTTGTGAGAAGGAGGTGGATCCTGAACCGAATCCGACGGGTAACAACCCTTCAGGAGCAAATCCCAAGAATTCAAAAACCTTCTCCGGTGATGAACTTTTGGAACATTTGAAATTTAAAAATTCAATCCGTCAAAACGGTGTTGCACCTCTGCCCGCTGGAGGTAACGTGCGAATCAATTTCAAAGACACGCTGTACACCGTTAGGGGTACACCGATCGGAGAGAGGGTGCAAGTCTGGCACAATGGACAGCACGACATAACCGGGTTCTATGTAGCTGTTTCCAATAGCACTTTTTATTACGATGTACCGGTTGTGGAGGAAGAATCCCGGGACAACACTGATGTTTTTATTTTCTATATGGATGATATAGATGGTATGGATTTTCCATTCTCATTCGAGATAACCATTCTTCCTCACGTCAATGGAATTCCAGTAAAGAAATTTGTCAGAGTTGTTACACTGGAAGATCCGGAAGATGGAATCTGTTCGACGCTTGGTGCTGATTGCGCTGATGGCTGCATGGATTGGATCTGGGAGTTTACAAATGTAACAGACAAGAATGGAGACATTTACAATGCTTACGCTCCAGGCATGTTCATCAAACTTACTCCGTTCGATCACGGGGGCTGCTGCTGGAACGGATTCAGTTGGCCATCTAAAGATGATCCGCACTGCACGCCTGCTAATCCTGAGTACGTGCCTGTAATCGTTGATGACCAGTACTATGTGCGCTATTTTGAATCACTACACCTGTTCAACGATGGTACTTATGCGCGATTTATGGATCACGAGGATAAAACATATGCCACTGACTCAAGTGACTATTGCAGTGCAACAGTTGGTTACTTTGTTAATCGCAAGCGCACCGAGGAAGAAGGAAATCATTCCTATTCTCCTCAATCAGACCAAATTTATTTCACTGTCACTTCACGCCGGAATGCAATGGATGGGACTAGTACTACCAGTGGATGGGGTCTTTTTGGAGGTACTGTGCTTGTTACATGCCACAGCCTGATCATCATCCAGACTCTTAATGGTGAACAATGGGCTTCCGTTTATCGAAGGCGGTTGGTTAACTGGAATCCAATCGTCACATATATTCCAGAGCATTACGAATAAGATACTTCAATTTAACCCGATAAAAAATGAAACTATTTATGAAAATGAAAAAAACGGTGTTACCCGTTGTGGTTGCAGCTAGCCTGGGAGTTGGTTTTTTAATGATGCATGGTTGTAGCTCCGACGATGAAGATGATGACGTGACGCCATGTGAGAAAACATGTCAGAACGGAGGAGAGAACGGCTTTTTAGATGGCGTATGCTTCTGCGCATGTCCCTCGGGATTTACCGGACCGAATTGCGAAATCGAATCTGATTGTCCACCATCCGCGGAATGTCCAATAGGTCAGTTCGCGAATCCGGCAAATGATTGCAAATGTGAGAAGATCGATTGATCTCATGTAAAGATGAAATTCTGTATTTCCCTTCTGGTTTTATTTGGTGGAGGGCTGGTTACCGGATACGGCCAGCCTAACGATAATTGTGCCAATGCAATCGTGCTGACCGTCGGGAGCGAATGTTCGCTTCTACGATATTCGAATGAGAACGCTACATCAGAAGGGAATACTATTGCTCCTGATCCAACGTGTGGGTCCTTTGTGGGAACAGATGTCTGGTTTAAAACGACAATGCCTGCCTCCGGTGCGCTTAGAGTAGAGGTTGACAATGCATTTGGTGCCGTTCCTCCTTCGTTTACCATATACTCAGGAAACTGTGGAAACTTTCAGGAGATAGCATGTGCCAGGAATGATCATGATAACACGATTAATAATCCAGCAATAGCCGGCGCGTTAGTCTTTATCCGGGTGTACAGTCACTTCAGTACAGTAGGACGTCCATTTGATCTCTGTATTTATGAACCTGACATTCCAGCTAACGATCGGTGCGAAAATGCCGTAATGCTGCAGGTCGAAGAGAGCTGCAAACCGAGACAGCACACCAATATGTTTAGCACAGCCCAGGCGGACGTCGCACCCCAGCCGGTATGCGGTGAATACCGTGGGGGTGACGTCTGGTTTAAAGTGCTAATGCCTGTGACCGGAACGTTGCGTATAAGCAAGGAAAGGATCACAGGCTCGACGCATCCGTCTATGGTAGCATACACTGGCAGTTGTAGTGACTTCCAGACAATTTCTTGCAGTACAAACGATCCTACTGCCACTATAAGCGACCCATCACTAGCGGGCGAATTGATCTACTTACGATTTTTTTCTTATGGGAATGATGAAGGAGCAAATTTCTCCCTTTGCCTTTACGAGGAGGGTAGTCCCGTGAACGACAATTGCGTCGATGCGATCACGATACCCATAGGCACTGAATGCTCACCCGAAGGCTATACGAACAGTCAGGCCACGGAGGAAGATGCAGCCACCATGCCGGTACCATCATGCAATTCTTACCGCGGCGGGGATGTGTGGTTCAAAGCCGTTGTGCCCGCTTCCGGAAAGTTACAAATCGAAACCGAGTCGCAACAGGGTTCCGTACCTCCCTCTATTGCCTTGTATTCCGGTACGTGCCAAAATCTTAACCAACTCGAATGTATAGAAAATGACGATTCATATTCTTTGTCCGATAAGACCCTTGCTGGCCAGACGATTCTCCTTCGCGTTTTTAGTTACGCCAAAGAAAACGGGTCGAATTTTTTCCTTTGTGCATTTGAACCACCGTGCAGTTATACCGTTGATGCAGGCGAAATTTCAATTTGCAGGAATGGCTCATACGAGTTTGGATCTCAGCTGATTTCACAACCTGGAGACTATACTGAATTGTTTAAGAGCAACGAGGGATGCGACTCCCTGGTAACTTTAACTATTAAGATTGCCGATATCGA
>CAMLER010000015.1 GCA_946478915.1 uncultured Chryseolinea sp. | reverse complement strand
CTTCGATCAGCGCAGGTGATATAGCCAAATTTATTGTTGATCAGCTGGATGAAATGGAGTACTTGAAACTATGCCCGTTCATCGCGAATTGAGGACATCCATCGTTAAAAGTTTCACAAGGGCACGTCTGTCGTGTCCTTGTGTCTATTATGATCGGAATTCAATTCCTTTGCAACCCGCTGTGTGAATATCTTGTGCTCCACATTAGTATTACAATTCCCAAAATAACGAATGGAATACTCAAAATTTGCCCCATGTTTAATAACATTCCATCCTCGAAGGCCTCCTGATTAATTTTAAAAAACTCGTCAACGAACCGAAGACTAAACAATATTATGAGAAAGAGTCCTGTGAGGATCCCATTATTCAACCTGTTGCCTTTTTTGTAGTACAACCAAAACAGCAAACCAAAAAGCAACAAACAGTAAATTGCTTCATAAAGTTGTCCGGGATGCCTGGGAATATTATCAACGCGCGTAAAAACGAATCCCCATGGTAATGAAGTTGGAATCCCGATCATTTCAGAATTCATCAGGTTACCCAACCGGATCAAACAACCTGTAAGCGCGGATACGATCACGAGTCGGTCAACAATCCACAAATATTTTACATTTGTTTTTCTTGCAAAAAAATACAATGCGATCAAGATAGCAATAGCCCCACCGTGGCTGGCAAGTCCTCCTTCCCAAACAGCGAATATTTTCAAAGGTTGGTTGAAAAATTCCGCTGGTTCATAAAATAAAACGTGACCAAGTCTTGCTCCTCCGATTGCAGCGATAACCATATAAATCGTAAGGGTGTCGACCTCCTCGCGTGCCCTGCCATCACGCTTATAGACATAATACATTACCTGCTGACTCAGCAAAAATGACAGCGCCCATGAAAGACCATACCATCTGACAGGATGGTTCAGGTAAGGAATAACAAAGATATCCGGATCTACATTCCAGATGATATAATTCAGGAGCGAGACTGATTCCATTAATAAAAACTTTTCTTACTAAGGTAGGGCATTTTCCGGAAGATCATAATTACCACCTCTGTTCCCAAGCGCTTGCGCCGTGTTTGTAAAAGATCGCCGCACGAGAATGTTCCATTCGTCCGTTGCATCGCGAAAAGTATGCACTACGCGAAATCCTACCCGCTCATGCGCTCTCATTGATCGCATATTGCTTGTTGATACGGATGTCACGCAAAGCTCGAAGGAACGACCATAGATCTGTTCGTGCTTTTGATATAATGATTCGAATACACCTTTGCCGCGAAAAGATATGTCAATACAAATCTGCCCCATTATATAGAATGAGTGATCAGCGACGAAGCGCTGATCATACTTTATTGCAGCTAGCCTGTCAAACATTGGCTGAAGTACTGGAATCATGTCTGCAAATGCCGGCAACATGACCAAAGCATACCCCACCACTTTTTCCGCATCCTTAGCAATAATTTGTGGTGCAGCTTTGTTCATTTCTTTTAGCAACGGCAAAGAGTGCAGTACCGTCACAAAACCTTCCGTGCGCGCCTGCAATTGAGAAATAGATGACGCGTGGTTGTTAAGCTGCAAACTCAGAATTTGATTCAACTCGTCATCTGTGCTGGCAGTTCCATACGTTAAATTCATTTTCAATTTTCCTTAAAAGATAGATCCAAAGTTTTATTATGATTATGAAATGATAAAGATCAAAGTAATCGGTTTCGAAAGGTATTTCGTTCTTGAAACGCCTCATTCCAGTTTCATCCAACCTATCCATGCGCGATCGCCTGTCTCAGGATACAAAACCAGCCACCAGGAACCTGTTTTGTTTATCTGAACAATGTCTCGGAAATCATGAATACGCGTCAGGTGATTCCCTCTGATCGTGTTGTTGCAGGCGTCCCGCTTAACGACATCATTGACATGGGGGGTAGTTCTAATTGTTCCTACCACCTTGTCTTCCCTAAGTCTGGTCGCTACAGAAATTTTTGTCTGGGCTCCGAACACGATCGTGTGCCGCGTCATCTCAGATTTGTTATTAATGACAATTTCAGTGTATTGCGAAAAAAAATCGCAGCGCGACGCCTCCTTAAATATATTTATGCTCGTTTTTGCTTCATTCTTTTCTACTGAAATGATACGGCCCAGGTTGTCATACACTTTTTTTAACGACTTGCCTGTGTTAATAAAAATAGCTGCTTGCTGACTATTTTTGCAAGGTCCGGAATAAAGAAGATCATTTCGACCATCATTATTTAGATCAACGACGTGATAATACTGGGAAGCAGTTTTGTTATTGTTATCGCATCCATATTCTACCTTCGGAAGCGATGAAAAACCCGCTGTGTCCATGTGAAATTCGGGCGGTTTTTCCAGCATCATTAACCGGTTGCGAAGGCCTTCAAGCGACTGTCCGAAAGAAAAATTAACCACTAACGTCGTCAATATGGCAAAAGGCAATTTCATAGTTCAATCCTGCAAATATCGCCCCACTAACGAACACGTGCATCAAAGCGATGCAAAGAACTTGTTAAACCGGCTTGCCAGGGGTTAGTTAAATCCGCGTTCAAGTTAATAATTAATCATACTTTTCAATGTTTTGTGGACGTCTACTGGAGGAATGGGTATAAGGAATAAGGGAAATATGCATGGTACAACCCTTCGGCTGGTTAACGGTCGCAATTATTAATTACTTGAAATTTTAAGGAAGCTTCCGCTGTTTTAGTGCATTAGTTTCCACAAAAATTGAAAGAATGGCTTTAATGCACTCTTTGGCTTAAGATCTCCATTACCTTATTGGTTCGCGCACCTGAAACACCCGTGCTCGGACAATGACCGATACCCGTCAGCTCGTCAACAATAGTTTGGATAAGAGGTTGTTGAATGTTGGTGGGAATATCAAACTTCATTACTTCAGGTTCCCTCCCTTCCGTATGAAGTGTAACCGAATGATCCCCAAAAAAGGGAAATAAAATTTGCCCTTTGCTTCCAACAATGGTCGTTACCTCCTTGTCGGATACCTTCGAAGTGCTGAAGCACCACGTACCCTGCCCAACTATCCCATTCTCAAAACTGAAAGTCCCCATCACTATATCCTCAGCGTTATAAAGACTCCCCTGGTTTCGCGCTATTCCCTGGGCGTGTTGAATTGGTCCGAAGAGGAAATCCATCATATCAAGCTGATGTGCAGCCAAATCATAAAAATATCCACCGCCAGAGATTTCGGGCACAACCCGCCAGTTGTCTGTGTTTCCACTGGCCCACACGATATCGGGCTGGAGCGTTTTGTTAAGCAAAATATTGACATATCGTACATCGCCTATGACACCTTCTTTGAGCATGGACTGAATTTTCAAAAAATTTGGAAGGCTGCGACGGTAATAGGCAGTAAATAACGGGACACCTGCACGCTCGCACGCACTGACCATTTCAAGGCACTCTTCATGCGTTCGAGCCATAGGTTTTTCAACATACACTGGCTTACCCGCTCGTGCTGCCCTAATGGTGTAATCCTTATGAGATCCGGGTGGCGTTGCTATATAGATCGCATTGATGTCGGGATCATTAATTAGTTCATCTGCATCTGTATACCACTTTTCAACACCGTGACGACGAGCGTAATCCGCAGCTTTGTCGCCGTCGCGACGCATTACCGCTACCAGTTTAGAATTTTTGATCTTATACATCGCAGGCCCGCTCTTCACTTCACATACATCTCCTGCTCCTATTATACCCCAACGAACTTCAGAAAGTTTAGTCGCCATATTCTTTTAATTGGCGCTAAAATAGTAAAAGTGTTGATGTGTTGATATGCGAAGTGTTGAAGTAACCTGAAACATCAAACCAGGTCACTTCAACACCTTTAGCTTTAATCATTTACTTTGTACACCCTGCCTGAATTAGGCGACTCGCCATTTGTAAGAACATAAACCTCCCCGTTTTTGTCTTTTCCAAACCCCAAAACGAATTCGCCAATTTCGCCGTTACCGGTGTTGTCAATAGTAATCTTTTCGTAACTCCATGTGGAACCAGATCTGTCGGCAGCATATATGGCACCGTTCGCACCATCCGTCTGTGATAAGACGCCAAAAATATATTTTCCTTTAAGGTCCGGCTCGTCGTCACCATCATATACATACCCGCCTATAGAAACATTTCCTAATCCGTCGCTGAAGCTTCTGGAGTTCTTAAATTCGATGACAGGATCAAGGAGCGGGTTGCCAAACGCATCTTCGCTGGCGCAAGAGGCTGGCGCTACTTCAGGATTGTCGGGATCAAAACAATGAGCACCTTCTTTAATATTCCAGCCGTAGTTACCACCTTTTTGCACCAGATTTATCTCCTCATACAATTCCTGACCGGCATCCGCGACAATAAGGTTGCCGTCGCCATCAAATGAAAATCGGTAGGGATTTCGAAGTCCAAATGCATAGATCTCGTCGAAGCCATCAACACCTACGAATGGGTTGTCGGGTGGAATTCCATAGTCATCCGTACCATCCACGTCAATACGCAAGATGCTGCCTAACAAATTTTCAGTAATGTCCTGCCCATTACCGCCTTCAACATGGCCATCGTCGGTATCATTCGCACCCCCACCGTCGCCAATAGAAATATATAGATATCCATCGGGGCCAAATGCCAGCATACCGGCGTTATGATTGGCCTGCGGATGATCAACGGATAACAAAATTCTCTCCGATGCTTCATCAGCCTGATCGGCACCAACTGCAACTGAAAATTCAGCAATATAATTTGTATGATCCCATCCCGCCGGACCTGATGCACTCAAAGGTCCACTGTAAAAAACAAAAAATCGCCCGTTGCCTTCGAAGTCAGGATGAAAGGCCAGGCCGAGCAACCCACGTTCGTCTTGTGGGCTTTCTCTCGCCACAAGCTTGCCTGCGATATCCAGAAATGGAGTTGATAATCGATCGCCATCCTTGATAACGTAGATTTGCCCTTCCTGATCAACAACAAATATTCTTCCTGAGTTATCAGGAGATTCAACTACCACCAAAGGAGATGTCAACCCTTCGGCTATCAAATCAAGGTTTACGTCGGTATCGTCAACCGAACCGTTTCCATCATCATCGTCATCGCAGGAAACTCCAACTAATACGAGTGAGCAAATGCATAAAATGCCTAATGACTTAAATGTTAATTTCATATTTTTTCAATTCGAAATAAAGCGGGGCAATGCCCCCAATCACAATGTACTTTCAACGCACTATTGCTCTGTGTATCAATAATACATCGATGATCTACCCTATGTGGATAGTACCGGGATTCGTAATGGGAATGGAATCGACTCGAATTACGGATGATCAATTTTTATTCCACACCCGCCTACTTAAATATTTAACCGATTTGAACAACTGGCTGAAACACTGAGGTGGGTAAATGAGAACTTATTTCCCCGGGGCTGTGGCAAAGAATGGAGGTCAATAGTGTGACGGTGCGCCATTCGTCAGTATCGTCGTTGTAATCTTGTAATTATAAATTACATTAGATTAATGAAAACTCTGATTATAAGCTTCCTTGTGCTCGCCTTCACCCATGTTGAGGCTCAAAAAAAAATTGAGTTACCGGAAATTGGTGTGGTCCAAAGCATAGAAAATGATAGTTTGCTTCAAAGCATCGGATTTCGCGGAATCGTCGAATCTGTCGGAAAGCTAATTTCTCCACGGACCATAACAGAGTCTCAGTTTCAGGACAATCTTGTTAGAATAAAGAACAGTCAGGTTCCGCTCTACGCATTTAACATTTTTATTCCGGGGGAATTAAAAGTCGTTGGCCCAGCCGTTGATGAGCAGGCAATCCTTCAATATGTGACTAAGGTATTCGAAAGAGCTGGCAAAGCAAATGTTAAGCGTATTATCTGGGGTAGCGGTGGATCAAGGCGAGTCCCAGAAGGCTTCGACCCCAATACAGCGAAGCAGCAGTTCATTACTATTGCAAGGAAGATCGCAGAAATTGCCAACAAATATGGGATAACGTTAGCACTGGAAAGCTTAAACAGCACTGAAACTAATTTCATAACAACGCTTGACGAAGCTTTGAACATTGTGAAAGCAGTAGACCATAAAAATTTGCGGCTGTGCGTAGATGTGTACCATATGCTGAAAGAGGATGAAGGGCCCGAGGTGATAAGAAAAGCTAAGGGCTATGTGGTGTACTGCGAGGTTGCAGAAAAGAACGGCCGCACACCTCCGGGGGTACAAGGGGAGGATTTCAAACCCTATTTTTCTGCATTAAAAGAAATTGGATATCGCGATAAAATAATGATCGAATGCCGATGGGAAAATGTAAATACCCAGGCAGGTCCGGCGTTCAGTTATTTGCGTGAGCAAATAACTGCAGTTTACGCACATTAGGGACGCGATGCTTCGCGTCTCAACCCGCAAAAAATATTTCTCCTGTTCGTTGTGTCTATCGTTTACCCTCCTTACCTTCAATTGGTCTGATATCTTGAGATGTCACTATCTCAGTTTACTCCAGATGCCCGTGCGAGAGTGCCGTTGCATTCCTAAAATCCAAAACTTAAACCATTTACAATTGAAGCTTAAGGCGATTGTGCTCCTCTGTTCAATGCTGCTTGCGGCATGCATCGGGCAACGTGGTATTACTACTCCACAGCGTTATGCTACCCTGGACTGCGAGATTCTTATAAAGAAGCAACGAAAAGAAATTAGGGCGGCCGAACGTCATGCAAGAACCAATGAACGGCGGAAATCACTGTTAGCGAAATCCAACAACAATAAGACATTACTGGGAAAAAATACGAAACCAGTGCCTTCCGAACTGCCAGCCTCTGTTGAAAACGAAGTCGATGATCTTCAAGCATATAGTCCTCCGTTAGTATCAGCAGGACCGGCGTCAGCGATCCCTGGTGAGATATCTCGAGAATTATTCTTTCTTGATCCAATACTAGTGAATCATGAAACGATCAAACCATTACGCCTTGCTTCGAAGAGCGTAACAACCTTAGTAGAATTTCGCAACGACACAGCGGTATGGACTACAATCCTGTTAGGAGGCGCACTTGGCATCGTCACGATGGCCTTGTTCCAACGACAAGCCAAGTCCCTGTCGCGATGGGGAAAAGAAAATAAACTGAAAGCCCGTTCGACTGTGGTGGTTGTAAAAATGGCAACAGGTGCTGCGTGTCTGGTTTTGGGTGGTGAACTGTACAATGCTGGTTATACTATCCCGGAGTTTGCCAGTATACCTTCTCTCGGTTTGCTTGGATTCGCTTTTGTATTTTATCCGTCCCGGTATTTTGCATCCGGAGCGCCCGCATTTGGATTTCTTGAACGCAAATTTTACGACGCTTCGATTTTTACAGCTGGCGCAATCGTGATGCTCTACGCCGGAAATCAAGTTGATGTCAGTATGCAAACGGCCCACCATGCGCAGACCGTAGCCCAAATATCTCTGCCTGATCGCCAGGGACAGGTGAACAAGAAAATATCCATCGTCAAAAGAGAATTTAAACAAAAATTGAAGACCCTTTTGCAAGATCCACCAAAAGAAATGTCCAGAGCAAAAAAGACAGCGTTAACTGTGTTAGCTATACTTGCGGCAATTGTTCTCACCTTCGGGGTTGCCTCGTTAACTTGCTCCATAGCCTGTAGCGGTTCCGAGTTCGCAGCATTTCTGGTAGGGATTGGTGGTATGGCATTAATAATATGGGCTCTCGCCGCCACCATTCGCTCTATCCATAGACGGCCCACAAAAAAGCCTTTGGCTTCCACATAACAATTGTTTTGCGTTTTACATTCCTGTTGGTACATTTAGACAACTACAAAACCACCTTATGCGTAAAGAACTAACTTCACTATTGGCGATGGCACTGGGGCTTTCATTCCTCTTTACTGTCGGATGCCAGAAATCCACCAAAGAAGGTTCATCTGAATCCGCGGACGTAGCCGGCGCAGAAGCGAATCCAAATTCGCTGACTGCGGAAGAGCAGGCCGAAGGATGGGAATTGCTTTTTGATGGAAGTACACTCAATGGGTGGAAACGTTACAACCATGACACCATTGGTCCTTTATGGAGTGTTGACAATGGTGCAATCAAATGTGATGGACAGGGCCTGACAGAGGGAACCGCAAATATCGGCGGATCTCTGATCACCATCAAACAATATGGTAATTTCGAACTGGTTGCTGATTGGAAGGTTTCCCCTGGTGGAAACAGTGGTATCCACTATCATGTTGTTGAAAAGCCGGAGTACTCACATGAGTTTGATACAGGGCCAGAATATCAGGTCATGGATGATGCCGGATGGAAAGGTGATCCTCTGAAAGAGGAACAAAAAGCCGGCAGCAATTACGACATGTATGCAGCTCCATCTTCGAAAAAGTTAAATCCGGTGGGCGAATGGAATACAGCTAAGATTATTTACAACAATGGTCACGTTGAACATTGGCTTAATGGGGAGAAGGTTGTAGAGTTTGAAGAGGGAAGTCCAGATTTCGAGGAACGTTACAAGAAGAGCAAATGGACGGAATATCCAGGATGGAATAAGTACAAAACTGGTTCGATCGCTTTGCAGGATCATGGAGCCCCGGTTTATTTTAGAAATATTAAGATTAAGGAACTTTAGGCTGTTATCCGTTATCCGTTATCCGTTATCTGTTATCCGTTAATAGTTAATAGTCCTACTTTGTCAACTTGTGATTGTGTATGGGCTACTGCCAATGCGCTCAATAAATGCAGGGTCACGAAGACCACAAAGAGAGGCACCACGAACACGACGCAGTTCTCGCCGTGCCCGTTGTGGGACTTTGTGCCCGTCGTGACCTTGTATTTCATCAATCCTTATTATGTAAATGTGTAAGCTGACAAAGTAGGACTAATAACTAAAATATCCTTCATTGGGTTTGGCATGTAATTCCACCATAGGAAAAGAAATTGAAATCTTCTTCAGTCGCACCCTATACCTTATACCTTATACCCTGTACCTTATTCCTTATACCTTATTCCTTTTTTCTAACTTGACAAAGTAGGATTAATTGTTAATAGTTTTTTAGTGCGTCTGGAAAGGTCCTGCTCAACAGAGTCTTGAAAGGCCGAGCCAACTAATAACTAATAACTATTAACAAATAACTAACAATACTCCTCAAAAACCTCCAGCAAATGCTCTCCAATCATTTGAGCGTTCCGGCCTTCGATGTGATGACGTTCTACAAAATGAACGAGTTCGCCATCTTTAAACAAAGCGATTGAAGGAGATGACGGTGGGTATGGCAGGGTGTATTCTCTTGCTTTTGCGACGGCTTCCTTATCCACACCGGCGAATACCGTAGCCAGTTGATCGGGCTTTTTATTGGTATGATGAAGTGCCCATTTAACACCCGGGCGGGCAGCGCCAGCAGCACAGCCACAAACAGAATTGATTACCAGCAGGGTAGTGCCTTTCTGGTTATTTAGAACTTCATCAACTTCCTCAGGGGTTTTAATTTCAGTGAAGCCCACGCTAGTGAGATCATTTCGCATCGGGGCAACTAATTGTTCTGGGTACATAATTTTATTGCAAATTTAAAGCTTGATATATTAACAATTTACAGGAATCCTAGTTCTAGTTTGGCAGCCTCCGACATCATATCTTGGGAGTAGGGTGGATCAAAAGTCACCTCTACCTTAACATCGTTAACGCCTTCGATCGCCTTAATTTTTTGTTCAACCTCTCCTGGAATAACTTCAGCCGATGGGCATGAGGGTGAGGTCAATGTCATCTGAATAAATACGTTGTTCACAGGGTAGATACTAATCTCATAAATCAAACCGAGCTCATAGATGTCGACTGGTATTTCAGGATCGTATACGGTCTTGATTGCAGCCAGTACTTTGTCCTGCAAGTTCTCAGCTGGCGGCGCATTTTGTTGTTCGATATTGTTTGTAGGTTCTGTCATGATTTGACTTCCATTTTGGTCTTGAAAGCAAGCGCATACAGTTTCATCTGCTTGATCATGGCGGCGAATCCATTGGAACGCTGTGTCCCGATGAATCGTTCCATGCCGATCTTGTGCATAAAATACAGATCAGAATTTAATATGGCGTCTGGTGTTTGGCCATTAAAGATCCGTATCAGCAAGCTCACTAGTCCTTTAGTGATAGCGGTGTTGCTATCGGCCTTGAATAAAATCGTATTGTTCGGATCAAGACCCGCCGTCAGCCATACTTTTGACTGGCAACCTTTCACTATATTCGCTTCAATCCGATCGGATGACGGCAGCTCCGGAAGCTTCTGGCCCAACTCCATGATATAGAATATGGTCATTTCCATATCACCCTCGAGTAGGGAGAACTCACTGATTATGTCATCCTGGATTTCGTCAATGGTCATGGGCAATGCCTCCAAAGTTTTTACGATACGCTTCCTGTCAGTTATTTGCCAATCTTCCAATCTTCCAATCTTTCAATCTTCCAATCTATTTCATAAAGTTTATCACCCGATCCAAACCTTCCGCAAGCCTATCAATTTCCTTCCTGGTATTATAAACAGCGAACGATGCCCGCACTGTTCCCTCTATTCCAAACCGTTCCATTAATGGCTGTGCACAATGATGTCCCGTTCGAACAGCGATACCACGAGAATCCAACATTTGTCCAATATCGAAATGATGTATGCCCTCAACAACGAACGATACGATGCTTACTTTTTCAGTCGCTGTGCCAACCAGTCGGATGCCTTTGATGCCGTCAAGCTGACTTGTGGCATATGTCAACAATTCATGCTCGTGTGCGGCGATGCGCGATTTGCCCAGTCCGTTGATAAACTCAATCGCTGGTCGTAATGCCACAACGTCTCCGATGTTAGGAGTACCCGCCTCAAATTTGTACGGAAGGTCGTTATATGTGGTCTTTGCAAAGGTGACTTCCTTTATCATTTCTCCGCCGCCAAAGAACGGAGGCATTTTTTCAAGAAGCTCACGCTTTCCATAAAGAATTCCGGCGCCAGTTGGACCGTACATCTTATGGGATGAAATACAGTAAAAGTCACAATCAAGGTCCTGAACATCGACCGGAAGATGGGCTGCTGCCTGCGCTCCATCGACCAGGATAACTGCTCCCGCCGCGTGTGCAAGCCGCGCCATTTCCTTGACAGGATTGATGGTTCCTAAAGCATTCGACGCATGGTTTACAACAACAAGCTTTGTTTTGTTCGAAAGCAATTTCTTGAAGGCCTCCAAATCAAGCTCGCCATTATCGCGTACCGGAATAACTTTGAGATTTGCATTCTTTTGTTCGCACACCATCTGCCAGGGAACAATATTGGAGTGGTGCTCCAATTCGGAAACGATGATATCATCATTTTTCTGAATAAAACTGCGGCCGTACGCATGAGCAACAAGGTTGATAGCTTCTGTAACGCCTCGCGTAATGAAGATCACTTCCTCTGTCTGCTTTGCATTAATAAACTGCCTCGCTGCTTCACGGGTGGCCTCGTAAGCTTTGGTAGCCTTCTCAGCAAGGGTGTGTATGCCGCGATGTATGTTAGCGTTGTATCCGGTATAGTAATCAATAAGCGTGTTGATTACCGTTAACGGTTTTTGTGAAGTGGCCGCGTTATCAAAATATACAAGATCGTGTCCGTTAACTTTCTGATGCAGTATTGGAAATTCTTTCCTGATTTTTTCTACGTCAAATTGAACGGAAGGTGAAGGGGATGTCGTCATGATCAGAAATTTTTGTGTAACCTTTCACTCACTAACTGGTCGAAGTATGTTTTTAGTTCAGGGTGAGGGACATTATCCAGAATTTCACCGGCGAATGCATACAGCATCATAGCGCGGGCAGTGTCCTTGCTGATTCCCCGCGTTTGCAGATAAAACATAGCTTCCTCATCCAGCTGCCCCGTTGTACATCCGTGCGAGCATTTAACATCATCGGCCCAGATCTCCAGCTGTGGCTTGGTATTAACGGTAGCCTTATCCGTTAGCAGGATATTTCGGTTTGCCTGAAACGCATTTGTCTTTTGTGCGTTCGGTCTTACATAGATCTTTCCGTTAAAAACTCCCTTTGAGTTATCATCCATAATTCCTTTGTATAATTCATTGCTAAAGGAATTAGCTTTTTTATGGTCAACAACGGTATGGTTATCGGCGAGCGTGTCGTTGTTAAGCAGATAGAGGCCGAACATGTGCGATTCTATTCCTTCGCCATCCAACGCAAGTTGTAAATTGTTACGAATCAGCTTGCCACTCAATGAAAAACTGAACGAATTTACACGGCTATAGTTGGACTGATAAAATTGAGTCAGGTTGTATTGATAGCGATTCCCATTATCGTTCTGTATGGAATAGTAATTTACTTCCGCGTTTTCAGCGACAATCGCTTCTGTCACATGATTTGAAAAATGGTTTGACTTACCCGTTGAATCGAATTTTTCGATAAGGGTGAACTTACTGCCGGGTTCAGACACAATCAGATTCCTCGTAACAGTTACCACCTCTTGCGTAGCGTCATGAAGATGATAAATGATTACAGGCTTGTCAATGGGATGATTTTTACTGATATGGACGAAAATACCGTCACTCCAGGCAGCTGTGTTCCAGGCGACTAATGTGTCGTTTTTAAAATCGGCGTGCTTATAAAGATGGGATAAGGCTACCGGATTTCTATCTTCAACGGCTTGCTTAAGAGCGACTACCGCTATTCCTGCAGCCTCGTCTATGCGCGAATACTCCTTCGAATAATAGCCATTTACAAATACCAACACATCAGCATCGATACCCGGGATGAAAAACGGGCGCGGGTCTGCGCTGCTCTCTGCAGGATGCGACGTTAGTGAAAAATTTTTCTCCAGCAATCGTGCGATCGGAGTATCCTTGTATTCCTCTGCCTTGTTCGCTGGTAATCCGAATTCTTGGAATATCTGATAGGCTGATTTTCTAACCGGGTCATCGGTGAGCGACCTATCGATCAACCGGGCAATATTCGACGATGTTTTATCTTCATTCACGCTTACATTCATGTCCATCCACTTTATGCTAAGGCCAACTCATCTTTTATCCAATCATATCCCTTAGCTTCCAGTTCCAAAGCAAGGTCCTTACTTCCTGACTTAACGATTTTTCCTTTGAACAACACATGAACATAGTCCGGTATAATATAATCAAGCAACCGTTGATAGTGGGTCTCCACGATTATGCCATTGGATTTATTTCGCAATTTATTAACCCCGTTCGCCACGATCTTCAACGCATCGATGTCGAGGCCGGAATCCGTCTCATCCAGGATGCTTAGCTTGGGTTCAAGCATAGCCATTTGAAATACTTCGTTGCGTTTCTTTTCGCCGCCAGAAAATCCTTCATTCAGAGAACGATTAAGAAGCGACTGATCCATTTCGACCAGTTTCATCTTTTCTTTCATCAGTTTCAGAAACGATACGGCATCCAACGGCTGCTGCCCGCGGTGCACACGGATCTGGTTCAGGGCAGTCTTCATAAAATTGATGGTGCTGACACCGGGAATTTCCACTGGATATTGGAAGGCCAGGAATACACCTTCGCGGGCACGTTCCTCCGGAGCCATTTCCAGCAGATTTCTTCCCAAAAACTCTACTTGTCCGTCGACAACTTCAAATTCCTCTCGTCCGGCCAACACAGATGCAAGCGTGCTTTTGCCTGATCCGTTTGGACCCATAATGGCATGCACTTCTCCGGGTTTCACTTCAAGGTTTACACCGTTGAGTATCTGTTTATCGTCAATTTTCGCGTGAAGATTTTTTATGCTTAACATATTTCCTGGTTCATTAATAAGTTGTTGTTAACCTACACTGCCTTCCAGTGTAAGGGCAAGAAGTTTTTGTGCTTCCACAGCAAATTCCATTGGCAACTGATTAAGCACTTGCTTGGCATATCCATTTACGATAAGTGCCACTGCCGACTCCTCATCAATTCCGCGTTGGAGGCAATAGAAGATCTGATCTTCGCCAATCTTAGATGTAGTTGCTTCGTGCTCGATCCTTGCCGAATTATTTTCAACATCGATATATGGGAACGTATGCGCACCACATTTATCGCCCATTAACAGAGAATCGCACTGCGAAAAGTTTCTGGCGTTCTCTGCGCGCTTCATGATCTTAACCTGACCACGATAACTGTTTTGTGAGTGACCTGCCGAAATACCTTTAGAAACAATCCGCGATTTAGTGTTTTTGCCGATGTGGATCATTTTCGTACCCGTATCAGCCTGTTGATAATTATTGGTAACAGCGACTGAATAAAATTCGCCCATGGAATTATCGCCTTTCAAAATGCATGATGGGTATTTCCAGGTGATGGCTGACCCAGTTTCCACTTGCGTCCACGAAATTTTCGAACCATCGCCAAAACACAATCCGCGCTTAGTCACGAAGTTGTATATCCCCCCATTGCCATTCTTATCACCGGGGTACCAGTTTTGTACTGTCGAATATTTCACCTGCGAATCTTTCATCGCGTAGATCTCCACAACGGCAGCATGCAATTGGTTCTCGTCGCGCATAGGCGCGGTGCAACCTTCCAGGTAACTTACATATGAACCCTCATCTGCAACGATCAGGGTACGCTCAAACTGACCTGTATTGGCCGCGTTGATCCTGAAGTAAGTCGACAATTCCATAGGACACCGTACACCCTTTGGAATGTAGCAGAAAGAACCATCTGTAAAGACAGCAGAATTCAATGCAGCGAAATAATTATCATTCACAGGGACAACGGAACCCATATACTTCTTTACAAGTTCCGGATGTTCTTTGACTGCTTCGCTGAAAGAACAGAAGATTATGCCAAGTTCGGCTAACGTTGACTTATATGTTGTTGCTACCGAGACACTGTCAATAACCGCGTCAACCGCGACGCCCGTCAGGCGTTTTTGTTCGGTGAGAGAAATGCCCAGTTTTTCAAATGTTTTGATCAGCTCCGGATCAACATCTTCCAGATTCTTGGGCTGGACTTTTTGCTTCGGAGCGGAGTAATAAATGAGATCCTGATAGTTAATAGGAGGGTAGGTTACATTTGGCCACTTTGGCTCGACCATCTTTACCCATTGACGGTAAGCTTTAAGACGCCATTCCAGAAGCCACTCGGGTTCATTCTTCTTTGCAGAAATGAACCGTATAATGCCTTCGTTAAGCCCTTTGGGAGCGGAATCGGTCTCAATATCTATAGTCCATCCGTGTTCATACTCCCTGGATGTCAATTCCTCTAGAACCTGGTTGTCTTTACTCATCTGGCTATTTAGACTAATTTTAAACAGTACAAAAGTAACACTTTTAGAGCAGTTTCCAGTTCATTGGATTGGTTAATAGTTAATAGTTATTAGGTAATTAGTTATTCGTGTTGTGTGCGAATTCAGTTTTATGCCTTGAAGGTCAAAGTTTGAGGTTTGAGGTTTCGCTCGGTACCCAGTGGGCGGCTTTCCTGGGGTCGCGAAATGGGGGGTAAATCATCAAAATCACGTGAAAACTAAAGCATTGCGAAACCCCTTACGTCAAATTTAAGCTCCTATCCAGGCTTTCTTCCAGAGAAATCATCGTTTCCGTGCGCTCTATGCCCTCCACTTGTTGGATTTTGTCGTGCAAAACGATCTTAAGGTGATTGGTATCCTTACAATGGATCTTGGTAAACATGCTGTAATTCCCAGTTGTATAATGGATACTCGTAATTTCGGGGATAGCTTTTAGCTTGGCCATTACTTGCTCGTAAAGGGCGCTTTTTTGTAGGAATATCCCAATAAACGCTGTGATGTCGTAGCCCAGCTTTGCGTAATTGACTTTCAGGGTTGTTTTTTCAACGATACCAGCCTCCTCCATCTTATTCATCCGAACGTGGACTGTTCCCCCGGAAACAAATGCCTTTTTTGCAACTTCCGTGTAGGGCTTCTTAGCATCCTGCATCAGAATTTCGAGAATCTTTAAGTCGATATTATCAACTTTATAATTTTCGGCCATATAAAAATTCAGTTTTAAGTATTATTCAAAAATATGAATTTATTTTAAAAATTATCTAAATAATCCTAAGATTATTGACACAATAGCCAGTTAATGCGTTACTTTGTTAAAGATTTTACAACGGGCAAGATTCTAAACGATGGATCTGCAAGTTATAAAATAAAAAATTGTAGGGTGTTGAATCCCGATTGCTATCGGGAAGGCGACAAGCCAAAAAAATGCTCCGAAGTTGTCGGGCATAAAGAATCCGCTAAACAGCGGAAAACATTGTAGGGTGTTGAAACTAGGCAGACAAGCCCTCCGGTCTCGAGGGTGGAGAGTACGGGATAAAGTCCAGCCTTTGGCGACCTAACTGCTCCGTGGAGGTTCGATTCCTCCCTCTACAGCCAAAACATTGATCCGAAGTCGTCGGACATAAAGATAACCCCGCTGAACGCGGGAAACATTGTAGGGTGTTGAAACAGGCAGACATGCCCTCCGGTCTCGGGGGTGGAGCCAAGGAATAAAGTGAAGCACCCTGATCTTATCTCGGGAAAACCCAGATTAGATCAGGTTCTGATCCTAACCTCTCCGTGAAGGTTCGAATCCTTCCTCTACAGCAAGCTCAGTTTAGGTTAATGAGTTATTCGGAGCTGCCCATCCCGCCTCAGTGCTGGATGGGTTTTTTTTTTTGCCGGGCCTTTTAAGCGTGATTCACTTCGTTATCCTTATCGTTTTCCTTCTCCTCATTCCTTTCATTATGACCAAATCCACATATCCACCCATCCATCCTCGTGCAAACCCCTAAACTTTGAACCTCAAACTTTAAACTTTAAACTTTACCTATTGATTTGCTGGCAAACAATCGTTTGCTTTATAAATTCATCATTTAAATTCTTATGGCGGATTTTCCCTGGTTAAAGAAGTATCCCAAAGGGGTAGAACATGAAGTACCTGTAAATGAATACCCAAGCCTCGTTGATTTGTTCGAGGATAGTTGTAAGCGCTATAAGGATCAGGTCGCCTTTGAGAACATGGGCGTGAAAATGACCTATGCCGAAGTCTATGAACTTTCCGGACATTTCGCAGCCTACCTTCAAAAGGATCTCGGTTTGATCAAGGGAGAGCGGATCGCGATACAAATGCCCAACTTGCTCCAGTTTCCTATAGCTTTTTTCGGCGCCCTTCGGGCGGGTCTTATCGTGGTAAATACCAATCCGCTGTATACTGCGCGGGAAATGGAATATCAGTTCAAGGACTCAGGCATATCGGCAATCGTAATCGTAGCTAATTTTTGTTTCAACCTAGAGAAGGTGTTGAAGAACACCCCTATCAAACATATTATCATCACAACGTTGGGGGATATGCTGGGCCCTGTGAAAGGTGCTATTGTAAATTTTGTTGTTAAGAAGATCAAAAAGATGGTGCCTCCCTATCATATACCGCAGGCCCATTCCTTTAAAGATGCGTTAAAAAAGGGAGCTACACTACAATTGACAAAACCAGTGCTTGTCCCTTCCGATATTGCAGTGCTGCAATATACCGGAGGCACTACTGGTATTTCAAAGGGAGCGCAGCTCACACATTCCAACATTGTTACCCATACATCAATAACAAAGCAATGGTTTAAGCCATACATGAACAGCAATGGCGGAAATATCATTGTGACAGCTATTCCGCTCTACCATATATTTGCCCTCACTGTTAACGGCGTGCTGATGTTCAGCACGGGCGTAAAAAACATTCTCATCACCAACGCCCGTGATATTAAAGGATTCGTGAAAGAATTAAAGAAGCACAAGTTTACGATCGTCACTGGGGTCAATACCCTTTTCAATGGATTGCTCAATGATCCTGAGTTTAAGAATGTCGATTTTTCAGCACTTCATGGTGCGGTCGCCGGCGGCATGGCGTTACAGGATGCCGTCGCAGACAGGTGGCTGCAAGTAACGGGAAAGCCTTTAGTGGAAGGCTATGGTTTGAGCGAGACATCACCGACACTTTGTTGCAATCCCCTTGATGGCACGCATCGAAAAGGAACAATAGGCATACCGTTACCGAACACGGAGGTTGCTATTTTCGATGAAGTCGGTAAGTTAGTTCCACAAGGCGAAACCGGCGAGATCTGTGCACGTGGCCCCCAGGTTATGTCAGGCTATTGGCAAAAAGATAACGACGGCGTCTTCTTTCCCGGAGGTTGGTTCCGGACGGGTGATATCGGACTAGCGGACAAAGACGGATTTTTTAAGATCGTTGACCGGAAAAAGGATATGATCAAAGTTTCTGGGTTCAATGTTTTTCCGAACGAAATTGAGAACGTGATCGCTTCTTTTCCGAAGGTTAAAGAAGTTGCAGCGATAGGTGTTCCGGACGCTAAGTCAGGGGAGGTCATAAAAATCTTTGTAGTGAAAAAGGATCCGACGCTCACTGAGCAGGAGTTGAAAAAATATTGCCAGGAAAATCTTACCAACTACAAAGTTCCAAGACACATTGAGTTCAGATCTGATCTGCCGAAAAGTAACGTCGGCAAAATAATCAGGCGCATTCTTAAAGAGGAGGGGTCGGCTACCTAAGACTTTAACAATTTGCATGTAGAGTTTTCCATTTTACATTACCTGTGTTCAATCTGCAAAAATGTCTCATGTTTAACTCGAAATGTCTAACGTACATTTGTTGCCAAAGCAGCGTCTTCAATTAACTGATCACCGATAATACCAACGACTATGATGGGATTTTTTGAACATCAATACCTTTCTTATAAAAAGAATCATATCAAGAACCTATTGGCACTGGCGAAGTCAGATGGGCACATGCATCCCAAGGAAGAAGCGTTATTGTACAAGATCGGCAGTCGCTACGGACTCAAAGAAAGGCAAGTAAAACAGCTCGTAGACGCTGACGAAAGGTACGAGTTCAATATTCCGGACAATCATAACGACCGGATGAATCTTCTTTACGATTTGATCCTCATGGTTTATGCGGATGACGTTATTGACCCGCATGAAATTGAATTTTGCGAATCGGCAGTACACAGTTTTGGGATGAAAAAAGATCTGGTTGCCTGGCTATTAAAGGAATTTGACAGGGGA
>CAMLER010000014.1 GCA_946478915.1 uncultured Chryseolinea sp. | reverse complement strand
GCTATAGTTGCTATCACTACCGGCCCTACAGGCATACTCCCACTCAGCCTCGGTTGGCAAGCGGTAGAAAACACCGGTTTCCTTATACAACCACTTGCAATACATTATCGCAGCCGCCTGACTCATACTGTTGGTTGGTTGCTTGTTGTCCCGGCCCATGCCCCATGTGAGATCGATATATTGAGCCGTCGGCCTTGAGACAGCATCCACCGCAATTGCTTTGGTTTGAGGCACATCCGTGCTTTTGAAAAAAACATCCCATTCGCCAAAAGTGACCTCATGCTCCCCCATCCAGAATGCTGAGAGCGTAACCTCCTTTTGAGGACCTTCATCTTCTTCGCGTCCAGGTTCATTTTGCGGACTACCCATTAGAAAACTACCCGCCGGTACGGGAATCATCCTGAACTTTACCGACGATCCAGGTAAGGCTTGTTCGTAAGGTTTTAGATCCTGTGAAAAAACATTTAAAGAGATCGACAATGCGATCAAAAGGACAATCCAATTCAATTTCCTCATTCAGTCAAAAATTAAAAATACCGAAATCCCCTTTGCACGGCAACGGGTGCTGTCCCGAACGGATAAATCTTACTTTCGGCGCAACAAAGCCATGTAAAATCCATCAAAGCCGTCTGAGGGCCAATGATGCTTTTCCTCGAGTAGTTCAAAGTTAGCGTCATTATTTTTCAAAAATTTTGCCACCTGCTCCTCGTTTTCAGAAGGTAAAATGCTACAGGTGGAATATACCAGCAAGCCTTGTTTTTTAATCATGTTGCAATAATCCTGCAGAATATGTTGCTGGAGATCCCTGACGTTTTGAATGAATTCCGGAGATAGTTTCCATTTCGCGTCCGGATTTCTTTTCAGCACGCCAAGACCCGAGCAGGGCACATCCAACAACAGGCGATCTGCAGAATTCTCCAGCCGCTTTATTGTTTTCGAGGAGTCAATAGTTCTGATTTCCAAATTGCTTACACCTGCTCTTCTGGCTCGCTTCTGAAGTTCAGTCAGTTTCGTAGCTTCAACGTCCATAGCAATGAGCTTGCCTTTGTTTTTCATCAGCGCCGCAAGATGCAAGGTTTTGCCTCCAGCGCCGGCGCAGGCATCGATCACACGCATGCCGGGACTAACACGCAAGAATGGAGCGACGAGCTGGGACGCAGCGTCTTGCATTTCGAAAAGTCCGTCTTTAAACGATGGTTCCCTGAATACATTCTGCCGTTGCTTGAGAACCAGTGCGTCTGGAAAGTCTCGTAGATAATCCGTGTCAACTTCCGATTCCTGAAGCAATAGGCGCAAATCTTTAGCGGATATTTTTAACGTATTCGTGCGCAACACCACATGGGCCTCTTCATTCAACGCATGGAGTTCCTTTTCCCAGCGTTTGCCCAACTCCTTTTCTCCAAGGGTGTCGAGCCAATCAGGAATGGATTCTCTTATTCTCCTCACCGATTTCATCTTGATGTTGCGTTCGAGAATTCGCTTCTCAGACAAATCTTTGAATTCCTCCCAGGGAGGTAATGGAATTTGATTCAACACACACCACCCACCTAACAGCTTCCAATAATCTCCATCTTCTGCCTCCGTGATATTTTGCAGAAAGCGCACCCAGCGCACGATGTCGTACGTAGTTTCTGCGATAAAACGTCTGTCGCGCGCACCCCACTTTGGATTTTGCTTTAAGACCCTTTCGATCACTTTGTCGGCATACCTGTTCTCATCAAAGATCATTTCCAGGGCATTCACCACAGCCCGCGCAAGGTTTACGTATAGCTTCATTGGGCGCGAAGATACTCTGATGTGCGCTAATAGTAATTAGTTATTAGTTATTAGTTAATAGTGGAGAACGTGCAATACTAGCTATAGAATG
The DNA here is from genome assembly GCA_946478915.1 of uncultured Chryseolinea sp. The sequence goes on along the minus strand of CAMLER010000014.1, from coordinate 17,460 downwards.
CAATCGTCTAGGACGTAACTAATAACTAATAACTAATAACTATTGACTATCGGCGACCAGCCGGTTTGCATGTTCAACAAAACTTAAGAACTTTCGGGCCAAATTTTAATGTCTGGTTTTGAAATTCGTTGAGTGGGTCCTTTTAAAGCTGTATGCCTTCTGGGTTTTTCTGGTGTTTACCGTCTTTATGATCTTGCTGTTGCCGGGCATTGTTATTCCCTATCTCATCGGAGGCAAAGCCAGTTGGATCGGAGGTAAATTTCTTTGGCTGTGGTCGTGGATATTTAGTATGCTAACCTTCATCCGTTATGACTTCTACGGACAAAAAAATTTTCACAAAGGACAGTCTTACATATACGTTAGCAATCATACTTCTTTCCTCGATATACCAGGACTTTGGATGATCATACCCGGTGAGAAAAAGCCACTCGCGAAAAAGGAGCTTTTGAAAATTCCTGTTTTCGGGTGGATTGCACGATCTGCCGCCGTCATTGTTGACCGCTCAAGCGGTGAAAGCAGAAAAAAAAGCATGGATAAACTGAAAAAAATCCTGGCGGAAGGGACATCAATTTTACTCTTTGCAGAGGGGACACAAAATCGCACGAAGGAGATATTGCAGCCTTTCAAAGATGGAGCATTTCGAATTGCGATAGATACACAGCAACCGATTTTGCCTATGGTGGTCGTTGGTGCCGGTCCACTGATGCCCCCTGGCACTATCAGGATGAAACCGGGAAGAGTTAAGGTTATTGTCGGTCCTGAGATACCGACAAAGGGATTGAATACTGAAGATCAGGCGTCACTGAAACTGCGGACTTTTGAGACGATGAAGAAGATGATTATAGATCACCGATGATGTGTTAACGTGTTGACGTGTTGATGTTCGATGTGTTGACGTTCGTTGATCGTTGTGCATCCTTAGAAATCACTAAGGTCTGCGGCGCATTTCTACTATTCAAGTTGCTCGATGTTGTTCGGAGGGCAGAGTTCCTGTTTTAAAAAAATCCTGACAGGTGTTAATAAACCCATCAGGATGTACCAGTGCAATTAATCCTACGTTGTCAACCTGTCAACCTATTCCCTATCCCCACCATTTAGAACGCTGACAAAGATGGCAAGATCAGGTTTAAGTTTTAGATCGTCTTAGATCGAGACTTCTATAGAACCCACAAACGATCTACCATCCGACGGCCAAATACCGGGACCGGGATAAAACTGCGGACGCTTTGTGAAGTACTTTTCATTAGTCACATTATTGATATTAAGACGTAACTTAAGCTGGGTAGCTCCGCCTGATAACGAGATCTTCCACGAGGTATTGATATCAAGTAATCCATACGATGGCACAAGACCAGCCGATCCATTTAGCGTTGGTATCGTAGTATTCAAGGCATCGGCATAACTTTCTGCAGTATAGCTGTATAAAAATGACAGGCTGACATTCCCCAGCTGAACGTTTAAACCATTTCGAGTAATTATTTCCGGAGCACTTTCAACTTTATTGTCATCCACGCTTACATTGTTATCGCCGACGCGTACGAAGGCATCGCGATACCGAGCATCCATGTATGCTGTGGAAGTAAATAAAGACACATAGGCATTGTTGAATGGTACGATATATTCTGCAAACAATTCAACGCCCTGAGTAAGCGCATTCCCTATGTTTGTCCTGAAAAAATAAAAATCACCATTTGAATCAGTCTGTGACAGCATGCCAAGCTTGTTATTATATCGAAGTTGAAATACACCAACATCCCATTGAAAATTTCCGGAGTTTCCCCGGAAGCCAGCCTCGAAATTGTAACCGTCGGCATCCTTTAAGTTATCATCCACACGTTCGAATGTAGATGATGGCACAATATCTTTCAAGATCACGGGCCTGTAAGCCTGCGACCACCCCGCATACACATTCATGAAATCCGCGACGGCGAATTGAGCATTGATCCCTGCCAGCACAAATTCATGATCGATAGTATTTGGCAGTTGTTCATGAGGATAGTATGTAATGGATCCACCCAGGTCAGATTTTCCCATTTCTGCCCTGATGCCAGGGCTAACGGATAGCCTATCGGTCAATTTAAAATTATTCTCTACAAAAACTGCGATGTTGTTTGTCTTAAAATGCAGGTCTCGCCCCCATCCCGGTTCGATAAGAGAAAGATCAAAGTCAGAACCCGTCGATCCTTTGCCTTTCTGGCGTCTATGCAAGTCGTTGTTCATCAATTGCACCCCTGCTACCAGAGCGCTGGACTGATTGAAAAGATCGTATTCATGTAACAAACGTATTTCTGTAGTGTAGCTGTGGTAATCGTCAATATCCACTTGACGGGGCGCATGCGTGAGCGTGACAGGATCAATAACATCTACTACGTCCGCAGGCTTGTCAAACAGCACGCTTTCCCGAGCTCCTAATACTGCCGACGTCAGCCATGACAATTTGGTCCGCTCTCCGATTTGCCAGTCCATTCCAATGGATGGGATATAAATGTCAGGGCTGTAGTAGTTGCGCGCGCGCGTGGCCTGTCGAGGATTCTCACGAAACTGTTTGTCATTTAGGGCTCCAGGGAGCTGATAGACATATTTTGAATGCGCAAACTCAAAACGGAAATCGATAGACTTGTTGGCGTGAAATTTAATTGCCACACCCTCTGCGTCGGAATCAGTATGGCTGTTGTCACGATAACCGGATGAAACGCGTTTGTTCATATAGACGTAGTAGTCGATCTTACCTATGCGTCCACCGATAGCGTTGTAAGTCGACAACAATCCAAACGAGCCAGCCGAGTTAATGGTCTCAAAACCTATTGCCCTTGTAGTATCTGGAGCCTTAGTGATATAATTTATCATCCCCCCAAATTGAGCGCCATACTGCAGCGAACCAGTACCTCGCACCATCTGCACACGGGCTACTGCTTCCATCGGCATGCTATAGTGACTGGCTGGATAGCCATACATGTCTGAATTGGTAATGGCGTCGTTTTGCCGGATGTTAAATTCCCATCCACGATGAGGATCCAGCCCACGAGTTGAGATGTTGATCTGGTTTCCGGAACCGTCCATGTCATAGACAAATACTCCAGGGATCTTTGCAAAGATCTGCCTTGGTGTTTTCTCAGCTATGTTCGCATTCAGGTTGTCCAGGCTAATGACATCTGTTTTCTTACCTGACCAGATCCGCGTGCCCTCCACCGGAGGAAGCCGTTCAAGGTTCAACAGACGTTGACCTTGAACGGTAAGTTCATCCAATTCTTTAGTCTCTAATGAATCAGCAGTTTGCTGCGCCCGACATGGAATTGCAAAAGCCGTAATTGTGAATGCAAATAATAAAATCTTAATCCTCATTCGTCAAAGAATACATACGGTTTTTAATCCAATACAGGTCGCAGACTTCATTCTGCTCCATCAATTCGCATTTTTTCTAGTGTATAGGAAGCTACGTCTTTACCCTGTGCTATCCCAACTTCGGCATCAAAGGTCCAGTGAATACCAGCGTATATCCGGGATATCGCGGCCTCTTGTGCCCAGGCTTCACATTGCGCTGCTTCGCCAGGATATATGTGTGATAATATTTCCGACGCTGCAGCGGAAAAGGTGCTGTGGCCCGAAGTGTAGGCAGGAAAGTTTGGAGTTCCCAAAATAGTTTTGAAACCAGGTATCGCGTTAATAGGACGCGGATAGTGATAATAATACTTCGCATCCCAGCATGCAATCCCGGCATCCATTACTGCCATGTTCAGATAAGCGAACGTGCGGGCTGAGCGCAGCGGGTTTTCTTTGTATTTGATAATGAAGTCTTTTGCAAACTTATTCCAGTGACCGGGAGGTGTGTAGGATCCCAGTCCATCAGACCACCAGTTGGCAATTTTTCTTTTTTCCTCAGTCATGTTGTCCTGGTGATCTTGTAGTTCTCTTGCTGCTGCTTTGAATTCTTCTGAACCAATTGCTGGTGGTGGGCCCGGACGAACATCCGATACGTGAGGCACACTCCACATTTTTACGTTACAGAACAATGGCGCAAGTCCTACTGGTCTTGGCGGCACTTCAATATTTTCCCACTTCCAGCCGAAACGATCGAAGGCAGATTTTGCAATAGAATCAGAAACAGGTTTAGGGCATTGTGCCTTGCCCATACCATCTTGAGATGCCCTCGCGAGCGCCACTTTACCAACTTCAATACCAATAAATTCACCTGCAACTATATCACTTTCGACATTAGACCCTGACCAGATTAAACTTCCCATATGTTCCTCAGCACGTTCCTGTAAATACGCTTTTTCCAACGGGAACATCGCTGATAAAATATGTCTGGAAGCAGCTGCAATTACCGCCCCGTCAGAAGGATAAGACGGCAGCATTGTTTCGCCATATGCAGGCTCAATTGAGTTATCGTACTGGCCAGGCGCCAAGCGGTTGAACTGATATTTATAATGCCACGCACTAACTAACGCGTCAAACTGAGCTACACTTAAATATGCGAGCATCCGACTTGTGTAAGCAGGGTGAGCAAATGGAAAAGGTGTAGGTCCTTCCGGGGTGGCAGGATTCGGAAGTGTATACGTGTTGTCAGGGTTAGGTCCAGGGATCAGGTTGTACTTGGCTGCCAACTCCAATGCAATTTCATTCCACCTGATGATAGGATTGTTAGTCCAATAATCTACCGCACCTCGTTGACCATCGGTGAGATTTGACATAGCAGTTTTTACATCTGCTAATTCAGCCAGGTAGGATGCCGAGTTTACGTCCTCAGGAGCCGTAATGGTTATTTGATTAGGTGATGCAAGCAGGACGGGAGTCCAGTTACCTCCATTTTCATCAATCTTTGAGAAATCATAAGCCGAATAATTTGCGAACCTAGGAAGATCGCTTTCGCACGAAGCTACCAACAAGAAACACCAGCAGGCAGCGATAAATGGTACTATTATATTCTTTTTCATTTGTGTCGAATTAATAAGTAGTGTACTAGATTTTAAACTGGTATGTTAGTCCCCCACCGAAGGTTGTGAACTTTCCCATATTCCTGCCGTTGAGCATCTGTGAATAATAAGCTAGGACTCCCAGGCCTTTAACAGGCTGAATAAAATACTGCGCCGAAAAACCAACCTGATCAAAATTGACCTTATTCGTGGGCTGAGCCGCATTGTACTTCCTTATGTCATCGCCGCTAGTCGATTGCAGCGCGTAATAATTTGCTTCCAGCTTCAAAGAGCTGTCCAACAACCACCAGCCTATTGCGCCGGTGTATTCCCATGCATTGGGCACGTCCATCCATGGTGTGTAGTAACTTCCGTTGGCGTAATAATAATCGCGTTCCACCTTTGTATCGCCTCTGAACAAATGGCCGCCAGTGGCGCGAACGTAAAGACCCATATTCAATTTATATTGGACAATTCCTCTTGCACTCCATTCATTGGTACCGTTGCCAATACTGTAGGGCCGGTAGTCACTCAAGTAGTTTGTGATCGGTGTGGCATATCCTCCCGACGCGAGAACAGCCAGTCTTCCCTTGCCCAATTCCATGTCAAGGAATTCGACCTTTAGGGCAAGGCTAAGGTCCTGAAACCCTTTCGCCCCCATCAGGTACCCGCCATTGGGTTCGCTCGATTCTGTCTTTACATAAGGAACTGCTATGTAAAAATTGACTTTGTCGTGAAGACCGATAGCAATCATTGGCATGATGGCCATGCGCGAAACATCTTCAATCGTTCCGTTCTTTCGAAGAGTTTCTCCCTCCCAATATTGATCGAAAGATCCGTACTCATAGGTTAAAGCAAGGCATGATTCCCGCTGTTCCATCATCATCGCATCCAATGGGGTTTGCGAATATGCAACCCCAGCCATGCAGAGAAATGCGACTGCAAAAACTGATTTGGTAAAATTTTTCATTTGATTTTGTTTGGTTTAGGTGGATAGGCTCATTAGCGCTCAGCGTTATGAGCTTAAAGGATTAAGTAAAATTTCTTCGATAGATTTTATTTGGATGACCAGTATGTTGTATACGATACGCCAGATCTGAACTGAATGCGCCCAGAATTATCAGTGTCCCGACCAGGACATTGTTCTATGCTATGACGTTGACTAAGATTGAGGCGGCGGGGTAAATACCGCTAAAGGTCTGCTTGTAAAATTTTCAGTAAAGCCAATTGGAACAACGGTAGAATTCCATCCATCAGAAATGGAGGAAACCAAAATTGAAGTGGGAAGAAAATCTTTGATGAAAGTGATAAACGACTTGCCTGTATTCTTTGCCTGTGATGGCTGGTCGGTAAATGTTTTCACATAATCCTCAAGGGCCTCCATGATACGGTTGCTGGCGTGATCTTTAATACAAACTACAAAAAGCGTATCGTGAGATAGTTTTTGCTCAACAAGCCGATAGTATTGTCCTTCGATTTGAATCTGCCCATCCACCCTTTCAAAACCATTTGAACTCAATTGGTAAGGTACAGTGAAGGGAAGCTTAAAAGTGATAGTCTCATCCTTAGAGTACTGCTGATTATCCAAACGACGGACGAGGTCTAGTGTGTTCTTGTACTGCAAACCCTGCAAAAGGCCGTAGAAACCCAGCGCATTGAAAAGCAACAGGAATACCAGAAATATAGAAACCGCCTTTTTCAAAATAGTAGAATCCGAAAACATAGGTAGGAAAAAAAAACCAGACAGTCAATTCCAGGCGCTTACCTTAAATGGTTACAATTAAGCTTAAAGCAGAACGCAGAACGCATGAGTGTGCGCCTTATGGAGCAGCGTTTTGTATTAAAAACCCGTTCTCTTTCAGATTTGGACGAACAAGCGTTTTGCGTTTCGCTGTATGCGTTTCGCCTACAACGGTATATAAACTATTTTCTTCGTCTCAAAATACTCTTCTTTGAAATAGTCAGAGAGTGAAAAAAGTTGGTAGGGTTTTTTCAATTCAGAAAGTTCTTCATCCAGGTCCCCGCCCTTGAGATATAAAATTCCATTGTAAAGCTCATGTGTTGATTTCTTCTTTGCTTTCCGGTGAATCCATGAATAGAATTCCTTTAGCCTGGTGACCGCCCTGCTTACAATAAAATCATACTCACCTTTCAACTGCTCTGCGCGAGCTTGTTCCGCTGTCACATTTGTGAGACGCAGTGATTGTGCAACACTTTTTACGACGGTAATTTTTTTGCCAATTGAATCCACCAAATGAAACTGAGCATGTGGAAACATAATCGCCAGCGGTATTCCGGGAAAGCCCCCGCCTGTTCCTACATCGAGGATGGCAGCGCCAGGCTGAAAGGAGACTACTTTTGCAATTCCCAATGAGTGGAGAACGTGATTAATGTACAGATTGTCAATGTCCTTTCGGGAAATCACATTGATCTTTTCATTCCAATCTTTATAAAGTGAATAAAGCTGCGCGAACTGCGCCCTCTGAACATCGGTCAGACCCGGAAAGTAATCATATATAACACCCGAATCCCCCAATCAATTTTCTAATTTTCCAATCTTCCAATTTTCTAATCAAATATGGTCCCTCTTATTCTTCACCATTTCAAACATCAACTCACGCGCGCGGTGAAGTTGAGCCTTGACCGTTCCGAGCGGCGCGTCAAGTTCCACAGCGATTTCTTCATATGATAATTCATGGAAATATCTGAGCCGGACCAATTTCTGATATTTGGATGGTAGTTTATCAACAAAAACCTGCACCAGTTCAGCCTTTTGCAATCTGATTGCCTCTTCCTGAGGATCAAGATTTTCATCCTCCACATCTATTGAAACGGCCTGACCATCATCGTCAGTAAAAGTATTTTCAATACTGAGGGTGTTCAGCTTTTTCTTGCGAATAAAGTCAATGGTGTTGTTGGTGGCTATGCGAAACAGCCAGGTGCTAAATGTAAAATCCTTTTTGAACCGATGAAGACTGCGGAATGATTTGGCAAAAGACTCAATGGTCAGATCTTCCGCATCATCGACATTCCGAACCATTTTAAGGATCATATGATATACAGGTCTTTTGTAACGTTGGAGGAGTCTGGCATAGGCTTTATCATCACCGCCGACCGCCATATCAATCAATTTGAAATCCTCCAGCGCCTTTGATGAAAACCTGTTTTCTAATTCTTCCATCGTACTTTTTTTGTAGCCAAGGCCTTTATACCGGCGACAAGATAATAAAAGGCATAAATAAAATCTAAAAGCGGTACTGCCCAGATTTCAAGCCTTTGATGGAGTTTAGATGCGGCAGCCTTTGATGTAACTACAAATATGATGAGTCGAAGTACCAACAAACCGGCGATGACATAGGGAATGTTTGAGAAGAAAAGCAGCGGTATTCCAAGAAACCAGGTGACGATCCATGAAAAGCTAAACAGTCCCAATAAGATTCGGTGACCAAACCGGTAATACTTGCCTACGGAAAGATGTCTTACTTTCTGTGAAAAGAAACTTTTCAGCGTTTGCTTCGGCAAGGAAGAAACCACTGCATCTGCATCAATGGATACGGCCGTATTGGTTTTCCTCGCATTTTGATTTACAAAAAGATCATCATCTCCTCCCGTGATCTTAATAAAATTGTTAAAACCCTTTGCTTCCAGGAACTTGGTTCGCCGGTACGACAGATTTCTCCCTACGCCCATATAAGGCATTCCTAATAGGGCAAAGGAAATGTATTGCATGCCGGTGATCAACGTTTCAAATCGAATGAAGGCGTTGAGTATGCCAGGCCGGTGCTGGTATGGCGAGAAGCCCAGCACGAAATGAGTTGTAGGACTGAAATGTTTTGAAATTGAACTGATCCAGTTTTTGCTGACAGGTCTGCAATCGGCATCGGACAACAACAGCCATTCATATTTCGCTGCCTTTATCCCAAGGGTAAGCGCATATTTTTTGGCATTGAACAGTGGCGGAGTTCGATTGACGTGGACCATTCTCAGGCGGTGGTCTTTGCTGGTCTCCTGAATCAACATATCAAAAGTGCCGTCGTTAGATCGGTCATCGACAACTATTACCTCGAATTCAGGATGATCCTGCGACAATAAAAGAGGAATCAATTCCCTTAGGTTCTGCTCCTCATCATGCGCGCATACGATCACTGACACAGGCAATGACTGGGGAGGCTTTTGTGTTACCGCCTTTGAAAAACCTATTGTATAAATTAAAAAATATAAAATCTGAACGCCGATAACGGCGTAAAAAAAAATGTGTAAAACTTCCAAAGACCAGAGATTTTCGACAAATATATATGTCCCTGTGAAGGATGAAAGAACTTTACATCGAACTACCCATAAAATCGGGGCCGCCGGTTGATTCGTTCGACTATCGGAAAAGCCGCTTATAAAAATTCCAGCGAAGATTCGGGAGTGGGTCGCCGCAAAATGACCAAATTGGCCCTTTTTTCATGTTCGCGTGAACATAAACCATGTGCTCGAAAACATGTTTCGATTTTCAACACATTTATTTTCCTTTTGAAGGTAAAATTTTATTGCTTTGGACATGGAATTAGGGAAGAACATTCGAATTAAGGACATCGCCAAGCTGGCGGGTGTATCAGTTGGAACAGTCGATCGTGTTATCCACAATCGCGGTCGTGTTTCTCAGGAAGCGTTAAAGAAGGTCACGTCGGTTATGGAACAGATCGACTATAAGCCGAATCTGATCGCTCGAACACTAGGCTCCAACAAGAATTATAAAATTGCCGCCATCCTGCCTAATCCGGAACAAGATCCTTACTGGTCTCAATCCAACCTTGGAATCCAGCAGGCTCAGTCAGAATGGACCCAGTACGGTATCAATATTGAAGTTCATGTATTCGATCAATTTAACAAAGACTCATTTCTCGCAGTAGCGAAAGAAGCTGTAGCAACGAAACCCGATGGCGTTGTGATCGCCCCGATTTTTTATCATGAGGCGCTGCCGGTATTTGAGATTTTAAAGACAGAACAAATTCCATATGTCCTTTTCAATACAAACATTCCGGAAGCCTCGCCATTGAGTTTCATAGGCCAGAATTTATTTCAGAGTGGCAAAGTTGCTGCACAGCTTTTACATTTCGGCCAGCAAGCACCCGGCACTTTTGCAGTGCTCCACATAGATGAAGATATTCACGATTCCTTGCACTTGCTCGAAAAGGAAAAGGGATTCCGGGAATATTTTAATTCAAATGGTAAAGCGAAGTTTGAGGTAATCGCGTTCAACATAAATCCGAAAGACAATTCCTTCAGTAAACAATTGACCGATCTTATAAATGATCCAAATCTCAAAGGAATTTTTGTCTCCACATCAAAAGGTTCCGCACTAGCGGCAAGCTTCCTTGAAAAACAAGGAAAGAAAAATATCCGGCTGATCGGTTATGACCTGCTCGATGAAAATCTAAAATATTTGAAAGCCGGTACCATCGACTTCCTCATTCACCAGAATCCGAAGCGCCAGGCTTTCCTGGGCATCAGTCACCTGGTTAACCATTTGATGTTCAAAAAGTCGATGCCGCAGCAGGAACTGTTCCCTCTGGAAGTTATAACCGAACAAAACCTGGGCTCTTACCTGAACTCTGGACTTCATTAACTCTCTCTTGGATACTCGAACGAGCCCAAAACACACTGGAATGTTTCCTTTTGTGAGACGCTGCTGGAGAGAGGTCTGCCAGACATTGCCGAGATGGTAACTTTTGCCTGATGCAGATAAAACCGAGCTAAGCACGACCCGCTGATAAAGAAGGATAAGTATCAAGTCGAGGCACCTCCTTAGCGGCTGCCTGCTCCGAACGTCATTCTGGAATGTGAGGGAAGAACGCTATTTTTGCGCTCGTTTATGAAGTTCCAACTCACAGCAACAGACTCAAAATCAAGTGCGCGCGCCGGCATGATTACCACAGAACATGGAGAAATTCATACTCCGATTTTCATGCCTGTAGGTACTGCGGGATCCGTGAAGGCGGTTCATCAGCGCGAGCTGGAAAATGATATCGGTGCGGAAATAATTCTTGGAAATACCTATCACCTTTATCTGCGTCCAGGTATACCGTTGCTAAGAAGTGCAGGAGGTCTTCATAAGTTTAACGGATGGAATAGACCGATTCTAACTGATAGCGGCGGATACCAGGTTTATTCCCTTGGAGCCAACCGGAAAATAACGGAAGAAGCAGTCCTTTTTAAATCACATATCGACGGATCGCGACATACTTTTTCGCCGGAGGATGTGATGGATATCCAACGTGCTATTGGCGCTGACATCATAATGGCTTTTGATGAATGTACACCCTATCCGTGCGAATATAAATATGCTAAAGATTCAATGGACCTGACCCATCGGTGGTTAAAGCGTTGCATCGCCAGGCTTGACACAACGGATCCGCTATATGGATATGAGCAAACGTTATTCCCCATAGTTCAGGGCAGCACCTACCCGGACCTGCGAACGGCTTCAGCGGAGTTTATTGCATCGCAGGATCAACGAGGCAACGCAATCGGCGGACTGTCGGTCGGCGAACCACACGAAGATATGTACGCTATGACCAGCCTTGTGTGTGGCATCCTGCCAAAGGACAAACCCCGATACCTGATGGGTGTCGGAACGCCCGAAAATATTCTGGAATGCATCGCGTTGGGCATTGATATGTTCGATTGCGTAATGCCAACCCGCAATGCCCGAAATGGTATGCTGTTCACGACAGAAGGCATTATCAACATCCGTAACGAAAAATGGAAGGACGATCTTTCGCCGATCGACGCGAGTTTAGGGGGATATGTCAGCACCTTTCATTCCAAAGCATACTTAAGGCACCTGATCATCAACAAAGAAATTTTAGGTGCGCAAATTGCTTCAATACAGAACCTGACGTTTTACCTGTGGTTGGTCAAAGAAGCCCGAAAACAGATCATTGACGGCAATTTTACAACATGGAAAAATAACATGGTGCCCAAGGTAAGCCAAAGGCTATAGCAAGAATTCGTTTAAAACCCCGACCTTTACTTAAGTTGTGGCCAAACTTATGAAGCTGCTCGATCGATATATCTTAAAAACATTCCTCGTCACATTCTTCTTTGTGGTGTTGATTCTCCTTTCCGTAATAACGGTTATCGATCTCACCGATAAGATGGACAAATTCGCGAAGGCTAATCTTAACGCCGGCGAAATACTTGGCTATTATCTCGATTACATTCCCTGGATCGGCAGTCTCTTAACACCCATTACCATCTTCATAGCAGCAGTGTACGTATGCTCACGAATGGCAGCACATACCGAAGTGATTGCTATGCTTAGCGCCGGCGTTAGTTTCAAACGAATGCTGGTCCCCTATTTTATCGGCGCTTTTTTCGTTGGTGTAATAAGCTTTGTGCTGAACGGGTGGGTAATCCCGAATTCAAACAAATCGAGGCTGGCGTTCGAAATGCAATATTTCAAGTCCAAATATTATTTTGAAAAGCAGAACATTCACATACAGGTCGCATCCGACACATACCTGTATATGAAGAGTTACAACAATAACAATCAGACAGGCTACCATTTTACGTTGGAAAAATTCGACAACAACCGACTCATTGAAAAATTATCGGCCAACCGAGTTGTGTGGGATACCGCTAAAATGACGTGGACCCTGCGCGATTGGACATTGAAAAAAATTGATGGAATTTTTGAAACACCTACACGACCGGAAGCGATCCCTGCCATGGAAGTTTCAAAAGTCGTTGGGCCCAAGGAGTTCGTAGAAAAAGGAAGCGAGATGGACACTGCCCTGGTTATCCATCCAAAGGAGTTTGAAAGCGATTATCGGAAGTATGATGGCTTAACGCTGAATGAATTGGACGAGCAGATCCGAACGTTGCGAGCGAGGGGATCAACAGGAATTGAACTTTATGAAGTCGAGAAGTATACGCGGTACACCTCTCCCGTTACAATTTTTATCCTGGTGTTTATGGGTGTGATCGTTTCAGCGCGAAAGAGCCGGGGAGGAACTGGTTTGCAGATAGCCCTGGGGTTCCTTTTGTCGTTCATATTTATTTTATTCTATACCCTGTTCAGAACGTTTGCTGAGAACGGTTCCCTTCCACCAGCAATTGCTGTATGGATACCAAATATTGTTTTTGGAATTATATCTATAGCTATGTACAAATACGTGCCCCGTTAATGGCAACCCGCGGTGACTATTTAAAACTACATTTCCTGGTTTTTCTTTGGGGCTTTTCTGGAATCCTGGGAAAGCTGGTTACCATTCCCGCATACGAAATGGTATTTTACAGAACAATACTGGCTGCTGTCGGAATAGCTTTTGTCATGTTGGCCGTTCGGGAAAAGTTCCGCTTGGCGTCCAATCAATTAGTCGCTTTACTTCTTACCGGAACCATCGTAGGTCTTCATTGGGTATTTTTTTTCGAAGCTGCGCGTGTTTCCAATGTATCCGTGAGTCTCGTGGGATTTGCAACGAACTCTTTATGGACCGCTATTCTCGATCCTTTTTTTCAAAAGCGGCCCATTAAAAAATTTGAAATTCTTCTAGGCCTCATTGTGATGTTTGGACTTTATGTGATCTTCTCTTTCAACTTTGACTATCCGTTGGGACTACTGCTCGGTGTGCTGGCAGGCCTAACGTCTGCCTTATTTGCAAGCATCAATTCCAGGATGGTAAAAACCATCCCGGCGTATACCATCAGTTTTTACGAAATGGTTGGCGCATTTCTATCGCTCGCGCTTTTCATGCCTGTCTATCGCGTCACCTTCGCGCCTGGAAATACATTACATCTGTTGCCTACGACAATGGACTGGGTTTACATGATCGTGCTGGCGGGAGCGTGTTCCGTTTACGCTTATACAGCTGCCGTCGAACTGATGAAAAAAATCAGTGTGTTTGTCATACAGTTATCACTGAACCTTGAACCCGTTTACGGGATTATCATGGCCGTTGCTATTTTTGGCGCAACAGAAAAAATGGGCACTAATTTTTACCTCGGCACACTGATCATTCTGAGCGCGGTACTTGTTTATCCATTCTTAAAGAAAAGGTATAGTGACCCCGTTGTTGTTAATCCTTAGCGTATAAACCCCGACCAGTGGGCCATCTGACGGAAGTCGCCTGTTACCTCGATCTCGTTGTCAAAAATTCCAAAAATCGCGGAACCTGATCCCGTCATCGAAGCGTAGATTGCGCCGAGCGCGTACATTCCATGTTTGACTGATGCCAGTATCGGGTATTTGCTGAAGAGGGTACTTTCAAAATCATTGATAAGTAAATCTTTCCACGCTTCGACAGGGTGATTCAATATCAGTTGACTAATAGAATTTTCAGGGTTGCGGGGAGTGATTCCGGAAAATGCATCACGGGTGGAAACATGAATATCGGGTTTAACAACCACCACAAATTTGTTGAGAGAAAAATCAACCGGCTTTAGTACTTCTCCCCTGCCCGTGCCGATCATCGGCTTATCCTGGATAAAGAATGCGCAATCGCTGCCAAGTATGGCAGCGTATTCCATTAACTTTGACCGTGACAGGTTCAGGGAAAAAATTGTGTTAAGCAACTGAAGGGTATGGGCACCGTCGGAAGAGCCACCACCCAAACCTGCGCCGGACGGAATGATCTTGTGCAAATGTATACTTACCGGTCCGAGGTTAAAATTCGTTTTAAGGAGTTGGTAAGCCTTTACGCAAAGGTTATCGTCTGGATCGCCGGGAATAATATTTCCGCTTGTTGTGAAAGTAAACTTGTCGGATAAGATAATCTCCAGTACATCCGTCCACGGCAGCGGGTAAAAACAGGTTTCAAGATTATGGTAGCCGTCCGCCCTCTTCGAAAGTATCGATAGTCCCAGGTTAATTTTGCAAAAGGGAAAAGATACCACGCTTTGGTTTCAAGTTTTAAGTTTGACGTATAAGGTTTGAGGGTTATTTGGTTAGCCGATCGATCAGATCTTGAGTAATGCCGGAGGAAGAGAAACCACCGTCATGCATAAGGTTCTGCATGGTTACCATTCGCGTATAATCGGAAAACAATATGGCGATATAATTTGCGCAGTCTTCAGCCGATGCATTACCCAGCGGCGACATCATCTCGGCGTAGTCAAAGAAAACATCAAATCCCGAAATGCCTGCCCCGGCCGTTGTTTTTGTTGGCGATTGTGAAATAGTATTTACTCTGACCTTCTTTAGCTTTGCAAACCTTGCACCATAACTCCTTGCGATAGACTCAAGCATCGCTTTTGCTTGTGCCATATCGGTATAGTCAGGATAAGAACGTTGAGAAGCTATGTAACTGAGAGCAACAATAGAACCCCATTCGTTCATGGCATCGAGCTTTTCAGCGGTCTGCAATATTTTGTGGAAGGAGAGCGCGGAGATATCAAGGGTTTTCAGATACCATTCGTAGTTCATATCACCATAGGATTTTCCCTTTCGAATATTTGGGCTCATACCAATGGAATGCAACACAAAATCAAGTTTGCCTCCCAAAGCTTCAACTGATTTTGAAAACAAAGTGGTCAACTCTTGTTCGGAAGTAGCGTCTGCAGGAATTACCTGCGCATTGCAAGCTGCAGCTAATTCGTTGATCTTTCCCAAGCGAAGCGCAATCGGCGCATTCGTCAATGTGAATACCCCACCTTCGTCTCTTACTTTCAGTGCAGTTTTCCAAGCGATCGAGTTTTCATCAAGCGCTCCGAAGATGATGCCACGCTTTCCTTTCAATAAGTTATTGCCCATGTTTCGTATAGTAAAATTTGTTTACCTAAAGGCCACAATAATACGAATCTTGCGGGATTCGAACAGCATGTGCCCCGGCTGATTTGACCGAACTCAACACGAGACCAGTATGCGTTATCACTTGCATCTTACTAATAAAAAAAGATGATACCGGCAATGGTCAGGCAAGGAAAATTCGATATATTCGCTAACCCTATAAAATTATCAACATGGACACCACGTCATCATTCTTTCGCGCGTGGGACCAATACATGTACATCGGCGCCGCCGCTTGTGTAGTGTTGGGTGTATTGATCCTTCTTTATCATGAGTACAGAGTTCTGAAACTTAAAGATCACAAAGAAAAGTATGACTATGTGAATCTTTATGAGATCAGATATTTCTGGTATGCGATCATCGCTTTTATCGGTGCGGGCGCGCTTTATGCGAACACGATTGCCACGGATAAAATTTTGCTGGACGGAACCCGCTGGTTTTTTGTTCGGATTTTTATCACAGCCTGTTTTGCGGTCATCGCCTACAATGCCTTTTACAGTCTAGTAAGAATTTATTATCCCAGGCAACTGGAAAAAAGGCTCTTAAAACTTCGAAACGCTTTAAGGGTATCTCCCGAGGGAAATATCATGCGCAAACTCAGCGAGTCGGAGGAAGAACATCATCTTGAGCCCTGGATGAAAGCGGAGGGACGGATTCATTCAATCGACTATGATATCTGGATTGATGAGAAAACAGGCTATAGGAAAGTAGAAAAATATCCAGCGTTCGAGCACGTAGAGGAATGTTCTGAATGTGGATTTTACACCATGAAACTCGAAGACGAGGAAATAGAACAGGCACCCACGCCCGACGAGCAGGGATTGTTAATGAAGCATTACAGATGCACATACTGCGGACACCGCGAACAACAGGAAGTAGTGGTGACCAAACTTTCAGCGAACCTGGTTTAAAATAAAATATTCCATTGCAAGTTATTTAAAGCCCGCAAAGTATATTCGCGGGCTTTATGGCATTATTACCTTCACAACCTATTGGGGTCTTTGATAGTGGTATCGGCGGGCTTACTGTAGCGCACGCAATCCGGAAAGTTCTTCCGCGCGAAAGCATGATTTATTTCGGAGATACCGCTCACCTTCCTTATGGTGATAAATCGGAGGCAGCAATTCAGGCATACTCCGTAAAGATCGCCGACATACTCGTGCGCAAAGGATGTAAAGTGATTGTGATCGCCTGCAATTCCGCGTCTTCTGCGGCGTACGAATTATTGACCGAATATGTCCGAAAGGATATTCACATCATCAATGTTATTGACCCGATGGTGGATCTTGTGTTGCAATCCTTTGGGGGTAAGCGTGTAGGACTTATTGGAACGAAACGGACCGTTCAATCGGATGTCTATTCCAGAAAAATACATGAAGGCAAGAAAAATATTCACCTCAACTCTTTGGCTACCCCCCTCCTGGCGCCAATGATTGAAGAAGGCTTTTTCAATAATCAGATCAGCCATGAAATTATCGCACAATACCTGTCCGATCCTGCCCTGGCCAACATAGACGCCTTGATTCTTGCGTGTACCCACTATCCGCTTATCAAGAATGAGATAAAAGCCTTTTATAAGGATCGAATTACTATTCTTGATTCGTCTGAGGTTATTGCTAAAGCATTGAAGCAACACCTTGAAGACGAACGTCTTGTGAATGATACCACTGCACCCCCCGTTGATCATTTCCTGGTTTCCGATTATACCGAGTCTTTTGAAGCCTCCGCAAGGACATTTTTTCACCAAACCGTGCGCCTGGAACGACACGC